>NZ_JBDGJV010000012.1:0-65387 GCF_057656715.1 Neobacillus sp. Soil_C_43 | reverse complement strand
ACTGAGCAACCAGCAGAAGAGTCAACTGAAGTTATAACTGAACAACCAACTGAAGAAGCAACAGCTGTGGAAACAGAAGGTACAACTGAAGAAGAAGCAACTGTAGAAGCAGATGATGCAACAGAAGCAACAGCGGTTGTTGAAGCTGACGATGCTACTGAAGAAGCAACAGATGTTGTAACAGATGAAACTACTGAAGAAGCAACAGACGTTTTAGCAGATGAAACTACTGAAGAAGCAACAGACGTTTTAGCAGATGAAACTGCTGAAGAAGCGACAGATGTAGTAACTGACGATGCTACTGAAGAAGTAAAAGCAGAAGAAACTACTGAAAAAGTAAACCCATCTGCAGCTAACAAAGCAAAGTCTCAAGCAAGCGCACATGCTAGCGAAACAGCAAAATTACATGCTGCACCAAACTCAGCAGTATTAGCTGGTGAAAAAGAAGAAGCATCTGATGTTGTAACTGAGCAACCGGCAGAAGAGTCAACTGATGTTGTAACTGACCAACCAGCAGAAGAGTCAACAGAAGTGGTAACTGAACAACCAGCGAAAGAGACTACTGAAGTTGTAACTGATGAAACAACAGAAGTGGTAACTGAACAACCTGCTGAACAAACAACTGCAGTTGAAACAGAAGGTACAACAGAAGCAGCAGCAACAGTTAAAGCAGACGATACTACTGAAGAAGCAACAAAAGTAGTTAGCCCATCTGAAACAATTGAAAATGCAAAACTAGACTCTGCAGTCAATTCTTTAGTTTTAATTATGAAGAAATTGATCCAGATGCTTATGTTGAAGTGGTAATCGATTCAACATTGCAGAAGTTGTAGCTTACAACGAAGCAACGTTCAAGCTGATACAAAAGAATTATCTAGCTCGAAGAGAAACCGAGGGAAATTTTCCTCGGTTTTTTTGTATTTTCCATACTCAATACCCCTCTATACCAGAAGGGAAACATATTTCTATTGTCGAAATAAAAGAGGGTGAAGATTATTTTAATTGGAGGCAACGATGATGGCAGGTAGAGGAGTCGAATCAAAGGATTTATATGAATTGAAGTCTGTGGTGAATCCACAATTTTCTCCGGATGGTCAATCGTTCGTTTATGTGCAAACAACCATTGATCAAGAAATGGATGAATATCAGTCACAAATCTTTTACCAAACAATTGATAAAGATGAACAGCCAGTTCAATGGACGTTTGGAAAAGGGAAAAACCATTCACCTCATTGGTCCCCAGATGGAAGGGAGCTTGCGTTTGTCTCCAACCGAAGCGGAAAAAATCAGATTCATATTCTAAGTACCAGTGGTGGAGAAGCAAGGCAGCTAACGTTTCTTCCGAGTGGGGCGAGCAACCCGGTTTGGTCGCCTGATGGAAACAAGATTGCTTTTACTACATCCGTCAAGCCAGAACAAAGCATTTTTGAAAAAAAAGAAGAGAATAAGCAAGAAAAGCTAGTACCGCTTGAAGTGACGAACATGCGTTATAAATCAGATGCTAGCGGTTTTTGGCAGGGGGACTTCAAGCAGGTTGTGATGGTTGATGTGAAAAACGGAGAATTAACGCAGCTTACTAATGGCCACCGCGATGTTTCACTCTATGCCTGGTCACCGGATGGGAAATATCTCGCGGTTGGTGCGGATTTAGCGGAGGACTTGGATGCCTCATTTATCTATGATGTATTTCTATTAGACATTTCCAAAAAAGAATTCATCTCTGTGACAGATTCTACTGGCTTCTTTGGCAGTGCCACTTTTTCACCGGATGGAAATTATCTTGGAATGCTTGGGCATAAGCGGGAATTTGAGAATGCCACACATACAAAAATCTGGGTTTATTCCTTCCGAACGAAGGAAATGAAGTGCCTAACAGCCGATAGGAATCTATTAGTTGGGGATTTTATGACGGGAGACTTCCACCAGGGCGCGACTTCCCCGGGATTGTTGTGGAACAGTAATAGTAGTGGATTCTATTTTGTAGCATCGGAAAAAGGAAATACCAATCTCTACTATAGCGATTTACATGGCGGGATCGATCCTGTGCTAGTGGGTGAGCACCATGTATACGGCTATTCCATTCATTCTGAATCGAAAAAGGCTCTAGCTGCAATTAGCAGTCCGACTGAAATTGGCGATTTGTACTTGTTCAATCTTACAGGAAAAGAAGGCACATTAGAAAAGCGAACGAATGTAAACGAGGCATTCTTATCCGAAACAACCCTGTCGCAACCTGTATCCATTGAGTTTGAAGGGGCGGACGGCTGGAAGGTGCATGGCTGGTTGATTAAGCCGGTTGGCTTTGAAAAAGGGAAGAAATATCCGTTATTACTAGAAATTCATGGCGGTCCGCATATGATGTACGGAAATACATATATGAATGAGTTTCAAATTTTAGCGGCAAAAGGCTATGCAGTCTTATACATGAATCCGAGAGGCAGCCATGGATATAGCCAAGAATTCGTTGATGCCGTTCGGGGAGATTATGGCGGCAACGATTATCAGGATCTCATGCTTGCCGTAGATCATGTATTGGCAACGTATGATTTTATTGATGCATCTCGACTTGGTGTGACCGGCGGAAGCTACGGGGGCTTTATGACAAACTGGATTGTCGGCCATACGAATCGCTTTAAAGCTGCGGTGACACAGCGATCGATCTCGAATTGGATTAGTTTTTATGGGGTAAGCGATATCGGCTATTATTTCACGGAGTGGCAAATCGATGCTGATTTCCGCGATATTCAAAAGCTGTGGAAGCATTCTCCGCTTGCCTATGTAGAAAAAGTAGAAACACCTTTATTAATTTTGCATAGTGAGAAGGATTTCCGCTGCCCGGTTGAGCAGGCTGAACAGTTATTTATCGCCTTAAAACGATTAGGCAAGAAAACGAAATTCGTTCGTTTTCCAGAAGAAAACCACGAGCTTTCAAGAAGCGGTAAGCCAAGCCTCCGAAAAAGCCGGTTGGATTATATCGTGGACTGGTTTGAGGAAAATCTCTAATATTGATCACAAAAGAGCCGTAATCTTTGAGATTACGGCTCTTATTTTTATAAATAAAGACTTAAGGAGCGAGAATTGTACAAAACGAAGTGAGAATCATTATTCTTATCAACATATCTAGCATGAACAACCACTCCTTTAGGAATTGATTGATTACATGACTAATTATATAGCCCGTTTATTGAGTTTGTATATGAGAACTGTAAATGAATTGTTAATTAAGTGGTGGTAAATAAATGAAGTACGTGCCCGAAGATTAAGCTAATAACAACAAATGGTCGCGTAGAGCCTCTACGCGACCATTTTAATGAAGAACAACAGGAAGCAGTTCCTATACCAACCGACTGTTTCCACTTTTCTATTTCCCAATAAACTCCTGAGTCCAGTAATCTCCATCAGCAACATATCCAACCCCGATAGAAGTAAAGTTCGGGCTTAAGATATTTTTACGGTGACCTTCACTATTCATCCATGCCGTTACAACTTCTTCAGGCGTTCTTTGTCCCATGGCAATATTTTCACCCGCATAGCGGTAGGTAATGCCATATTTTTTCATCATTTCAAATGGTGAACCGTAGGTTGGGCTTGTATGGCTAAAGTAGTGATTGGTAGACATGTCTTGTGATTTATCTCGAGCCATTTTGCTCAGCGATAAATCTACTTTTAGCGCAGATAAACCATTCTTCGCACGTTCTTGATTCGTTAAATCAACCACTTTCTGCTCATATGCACTTAAGCTATAAGTAGATTCCGATGTAGTAGTAGTCTCGGCCTGTGCTGGCTCTTGCTGTACCGGTGTGGTTGAAGCCTGGGTTGTCTGATCAGGTGTTGGTGCAGGTGCCGGAGTTGGCGTAGGCTGCTTCACCGTATTTTGAGTAACCGACATACCAAGGCTTGCTAAATATTTTTCAATGATACTATTAATCTCATCCATATTTGATGCTTTATACACATACACCTTTTCTTGTGTTGTCGGCGTAAATGTTGCAGCATGTGCTTTATTTAAGAGCGGGTTCGCCATCACCACGGCCGCCGCCGCTACTACCGTTAACATTGCTTTTTTCTTCAACATGAAACCATCCTCCTTAGGGTGAAAAATGCTGTGACTTAACAGCCTCATCGTACCACATGATTTTTGTCATATTTAATCCAGGAATTTACAGTTAAATTTCCGTCAGATGGCTCTATCTTATAAAAAGTCACCCATTTCCTAAGGTTACCGACGATTCTACCTTTGAAAAATAGTACCCTGTCATTCTACTAGTTATTTAAAGAAATTCCATTTATTGTTCAGAAATAGAGGGTTGACACCATTCAAGAAAGAAGTGCCACTTTACAAATATTTCAGGAAAAAGACGAAGATTAAGGAGATTTTACTAACCAAACCACCATAAAATTTAGCTACTATTTGGACATGGTGTGACATATTCTTTGGTAAAAGGGTGAGAATAAAGGAGAGTATGCACCATGCGGAAAAAATCAGCATTATCCAAGAGATTGCTAAGCGGCATTCTGGTACTTGCCGGCATTTTTGCAGTTTTTTTAATCATACGATCGGCCATCTTCTCGTCCACCGGTGAGGCGCAGGAAGTGGTAGATGAATTTTATGGATATGAACAAGAAGGCGATTTTGCTAATTCCTGGGGGCTTTTTCATTCCTCAATGAAGAAAAAGTTCAGTAAGGGAAACTATATACAGGACCGAGCCCACGTGTTTATGAACCATTTTGGGGTCGAGACCTTTTCATACACAATCGGGGAGTTGGAGGAATTGAAGGATTGGAAAATGTCTAAAACAGGCCCTTCCCTGAAAAATGTCTATAAAGTACCGGTCACACAAACCTACAAAGGAAAGTACGGGAATTTTGACCTGGAGCAAGAGGTATTTGTGACTGAGGAAAAGGGAAAGTGGAGGATCCTGTGGGATTATAACCAATAAGCTTGAAAATGTGGTACATATTGACAAGGTATTAATGCTATAAACATTTTAACGGACTAAACGATTATGGTAAGATAGGATAGGACCAAGGTTCAAATCATGAAGACAGCTGGAGGACTTACAGTGGCTTATCAAACAAAAGAATGTTTTAAAATGTTTACGTTAAATTCTAATCGTAAGCTTGCAGAAGAGATGGCGCAGATTCTAGGTTGTGAGTTAGGAAGAAGCTCTGTATCTCGTTTTAGTGATGGTGAAATTCATATTAACATAGAAGAGAGTGTTCGTGGAAGTGAAGTGTATTTAGTTCAATCGACTTCACAACCAGGGAATGAATATATCATGGAGCTCCTTATTATGATTGATGCATTGAAAAGAGCATCGGCTAGATCAATCAATGTAGTCATCCCTTATTATGGATATGCTCGTCAAGACAGAAAGGCACGTTCACGTGAGCCGATCACTGCTAAGTTAATTGCTAATCTTTTAGAAAAAGCGGGAGCACATCGAGTTCTTACGATGGACCTGCATGCTCCGCAAATTCAAGGTTTCTTTGATATCCCTGTTGATCAGCTTCTAGGTGTTCCGATTCTGTCGGATTACTTTGAAAGTAAGGGTTTAGAGGATATTGTCGTGGTCGCACCAGATAATGGCGGGGTAACGAGAGCGAGAAAGATGGCAAACCGCCTACATGCGCCGATTGCTTTTGTTGATAAGCGCCGTCCGAAACCTAACGTTGCGGAAATCATGAACATTGTCGGAAATATCGAAGGGAAAAATGCGATTCTTATTGACGACTTAATCGATACCGCTGGGACGATTACGCTTGCAGCGCAAGGGTTAATGGAAAAAGGAGCAAAAGCTGTCTATGCTTGCTGTACACATCCTGTTCTTTCAGGACCGGCTGTAAGTAGAATTGAAGCTTCACCGATCAAGGAGTTAGTCGTGACAAATACGATTGAGCTGCCAGAAGAGAAAATGATTAGTAAAATCACTTCGTTATCTGTTGCTCCATTGCTAGCGGAAGCGATTGACCGTATTCACAATGAAAAACCAGTAAGTCCTTTATTTGAATAGTATTGTTATCAGCATCCAATTCCTATCTTTTAGGTGTTGGATTTTTTCTTTTATTAAGATGGAAATAATTTTACAGTGATGCTTGGTCTTATTTGGTGATATATTTAGCCATATGAATTTTAATTGAATGCTGGGGTGGGTCTATTTGAGCATTGCTACACTTTTTTTTATACTAGGCATCTTGTTTATTGCATCATGTGGCATTTATGTTGGTCGGAGAATTATTACACAACAGACAGAACGTAAGCAAACGGAAGCCAAGTTAATCGAAAGTGAAGACCGTTATCGAAGCTTGGTTGAGCTGTCACCTAAAGGCATACTAGTGTACCAAGATAATAAAATTGTTTACGCCAACTCAGCAGCTTTGAGCTTGTTTAAATCGTCAAATGAACATGAATTATTAGGGAAATCACTTCTTGATTTGGTTCATCCTGAAAGTAAGGAAGAGTTGATTACCAATTTACAGAAAGTACTTAACGGTGAATTTGTTGCCCTCCATGAATATAAATTTAATACGATGAACGGTGAGACTATTTTCGTAGAGGCTGTTGGTTCAACGATTATGTTTAATGGAAAAACCGCTCTCATGGCAATCGGTAGTGATATCACCGAAAAGAAGAACTTGCAGGAACAATTAAATATCAATGAACAGCGCTATAAATCCTTATTTGAGTATCACTCAGATGCCGTTTATAGCTTTGATTTAGATGGGAAATTTACTAGTGCCAACAAAGCGTGTGAGACGATTTCAGGTTACAGCCCCGAAGACCTTATCAATAAGAAGTTTACTGATTTCATCTTTGTGGATGATTTAGAAAAAACAATAAACATATTTGAGTCCACCATTAAAAACGGTGGAAGCCCTCAAAATCATAATATTAGACTGAACCATAAAAATGGAAAAATGATTCATCTTAATGTGACCAGTGTTCCCATTATAGTGGATGAACAAGTTGTGGGGATCTACGGTATAGCAAAAGATATCACGGAGCAAATCAAGAACCAAGCTATGATTCAGCATTTGGCCTACCATGATTACTTAACGGGTCTGCCAAATAGAAATCTTCTAGATAATCATCTATCCAAGGAACTTGATTTAACCGCTAATCAGGATCGAAAGCTTGCCATCTTATTTATTGACCTCGACCGATTTAAAGCAATCAACGACACGTTCGGTCACTCAGTCGGTGATTTGTTATTAAAAGAAGTGGCAAAACGTTTGAAATCCTCTGTCCTTGAAAAAGATCAGGTTTTTAGGCAGGGTGGAGATGAGTTTATTGTTATCTTAGACGATGCTGACCGAACGATTGCAGAAAAGGTAGCGATTCGAATTCTTTCGGTTCTGGCTTCACCATTTAGTTTAAACCAAAGTGATTTATTTATTTCTCCGAGTATTGGTATTAGTCTCTATTCAGAAGATGGAGAATCAATTGAAACACTGATCAAGCATGCAGATTTTGCAATGTACCAAGCGAAAAAGGCAGGGAAAAATACGTTTCGCTTTTATTCTAATAACGAAACAGTGGAGGGTATCAATCCTCTCCTTATGGAAATGGATTTGCATAAGGCCATCGAACGTCAAGAATTTATTTTACATTATCAGCCTAAAATCAATTTGAAAACGGGCAAAGTCATTGGTGCTGAAGCACTGATTCGTTGGAACCATCCTGAGCGGGGAATGATTCCGCCTTCCCAGTTTATCCCCATTGCAGAAGAGACAGGATTAATCATCCCAATTGGTGAATGGGTGCTTCAAGAGGCATGTATGCAGCAAAAGAAATGGATGGAACAGGGATTCTCCAATTGGGTCATCTGTGTGAATTTATCCGCCCGTCAATTCTCACAATGCCAAATTGTAAAGACTGTCAAAAAGGTTTTGGAACAGACAGGATTAGAGCCTCAGTATTTAGAGCTTGAAATAACAGAAAGTATGACGATGGATATTGAACGGACAATCGTCACGTTACAGGAATTAAAGAAGCTCGGACTCTTAATTAGTATTGATGATTTTGGGACGGGATTTAGCTCATTAAATTATTTAAAACAGTTTCCTGTTGATACATTAAAGATCGATCAATCCTTTGTACGCGAGCTATACAATCAAACAAATGACGAAACCATAGTCAAAACAATTATTTCCATGGCCCATACCTTACAATTGAATGTCGTTGCAGAAGGAATTGAAACAAGAGAGCAGCTAGTGTTTTTGCAACAGCATCTTTGTGACACGGCACAAGGTTATTTCTTTAGTGAGCCCCTGCCAGCAAAAGATTGGAATCAGGCGTTTTTTACTAAGATGGAAGAAATTATAGGTACATTCGGTATTTCGCAAGATACTACTAAGCGAATGTGGATGGAAGAAACTGTTAGGATTGCCCGTCAGGAATTACAGGATACCCTTCGGAGACAGCAGGGATTGACGATTAAATATAAAAAGATGGATGGTAAGTTTGTTCATACCATGTGTGACGGAGAATTATTGTATCGCTTTGGTTTAATTCCAGAGCAGGTAATCGGTAAGGAATTGCATGAATTTATCCCTGCCCACCTTGCTCAGGCCAAACTCCCCTTCTATCAAAAAGTGTGGGAGGGTGAAGAGAATATCACCTATGAGGCGAAAATAAATGGAATTTATTATATGGCTGCGTTAAGCCCTTTAAAAAAACGTGGAAAAGTGGTAGAGGTCATTGTTTCGTGCAGTGATATTACGACGCTTAAGGAAACAGAGAAAGCGTTAAGGGAAAGCCAAGAGATGTACCAGCTGGTGGCTGAGAATATGACTGACCTAATTACAATTTTCGATTTGCAGGGAAAAATTAAGTATGCATCCCCTTCCCACCAATCGGTCCTTGGATACCCATCCAGTTACTATGAGAACTATAACTCCTTCTCGAACCTACATCCTGATGATCAGTCACTTTACAAACGTACCTTTGTAAGCACAATTCAGAGCAAACAGACATGCGAAATTCAATATCGCATAGCCATACATGAAGGTGGATGGAAGCTTTTTAAGGTCAAACTGACTCCGGTGTTGGATAATAGTGGCGAGGTTATCCATGTGATTGGGGTAGCCAAAGATATTTTGGGTACTACTATACGCAATGCAGACTGATTTTTTTAATGTCAAAAAGGCTGACATCCTCCCAGGATGTCAGCCTTTTTGGTTTCTTTGCATGTCTCTAGGGTATTAATGTGGTAAAAATGCCAGCTGGTAAAAGAATAGGACAGCGAATACGTAAAGGAGAGGATGAACCTCACGTCCCTTACCTTTGACTATTTTTAACAGCGGATAGCTGATAAAGCCAAGAGCAATTCCTGTTGCGATACTTGATGTGAGCGGCATGCTCAAAATCGTCAAGAAAGCAGGAAAGGCTTCATCAAGTTCGTTCCAGCGAATTTTTGAAATGCTACCCATCATCAAACTGCCGACAATAATTAAGGCAGGTGCAGTAATCGAAGACAACCCGGAAACGGCACCAACGAGTGGTCCGAAGAATGCAGATAGAATAAATAAAACGGCTACTGTCACAGAGGTTAAACCCGTTCGACCACCGGCTGCTACTCCTGAAGTGGATTCAATATAAGCAGTTGTCGGGCTCGTCCCAAACATGGCACCGATGGTTGTAGCAATGGAATCAGACAGCAATGCCTGGCGGGCACGCGGCAATTTGTTGCCTTTCATTAATCCCGCTTGATTAGCAACTCCAATCATCGTACCAGTTGTATCAAATATGGTAACAAGGATAAAGGAAAAAACAACGGCATATAAGCTGTGCTGAATGACGTCAGTCAATGCTGTTAATGGATTTGAGACCACTAGTCCTTCAGGAAGGGAAGGAAGCGACATAAATCCTTGATCGAAGTGCAACTGACCGGTAAAGAAAGCGATCAGCCCTGTAATCACCATGCCGAAAAATAATGCCCCGTTGATTCGCAGCATCATGAGGACTAGAGTGATGGCAAGTCCGAGAAGAGCCAACCAAGCGGACGGAGCATGCAGGTCGCCAAGTCCCACGAGATTGGTCGGGTGCGCAGTAATGATTTTTGAAAGACGCAATCCGATAAAAGCAATAAATAAACCGATCCCAGCAGTAATTCCATATTTCAGGTTTTCTGGAATCGCCTCAATTAATTTTTCCCTTAACGGTGTGAGGGACAAAATGATAAAGATGACACCAGCGATAAAAACGGCTGCAAAGGCTGTTTCATAGTTGATATTTTGATGCGCTCCAACTACGGAATAGGCAAAGTAGGCGTTAAGCCCCATTCCAGGTGCGATGGCAATCGGATAGTTTGCGAAAAGGCCCATCCAAAGGGTTCCCAGCACAGCAGCGATAATAGTGGCAGTGAACACCTGCTCAAAGGGAACGCCGGCATCCGCAAGAATGACCGGGTTGACCACTACGATATATACCATGGTAAAGAAGGTCGTGATGCCTGCCAGTAGTTCTGTTTTTGTATTTGTTTGATTTTCTTTTAATTTAAACATGAGGTTTCCTCCAGAACACGAACGTTATATTAAGACTTTATATATATTATTCGTTTTACGGTTGTTTTTCAATAGTTATTTTTTATTATGCCCTTTATTAATTTTTTTGAATAAGGCTCTGTTAAATTTGCCTGTTGATTTCCGTTCCTATCAACAAAGTGCTAAAAAAACGCTCCCTCCATTTGGAAGAAGCGTTTTTAGATATTAAGGTGTATCTCCCAAACCGATTGTAACGGAGAAGACTTGGTTTTCATTGCCTTCGTGATCGTTAAAGATAACGACAAACTTCCCAACTGGCTCCATTTCAGGGAACAGCTTGGCCAATGTGTCACTATGATAAAGCATCACTTTTTGAGGTAAGTCTGATGTAGCAGTGAATTCTTTTTCTAATTTTGCATCTTTCGGTATTAATTTTGCAGCTATTTGTTTGGCTTCTTCCATTGAACGAGTTTTTTGATCAGTCTTTTCAAATTGAACTGTGATGTCTATAGCTCGGTTGTTGATAAACATTGGCAGCAAGTAATCATTTTTGAACCTGCCCATTTGTTCATTTCCTTTGTTTTCACCGTATTCCTTCGTGAAAGCATCTACTGTATCGCCCAGTCCTGGCTCGATAGAAACTTGTTCGGTTACTGTCTCCTTTTTGGACGTGTTGTTTGTATCTTTCTGTGTAGTCGTTTCCTTTTTCGTTGTGTTTGTTTCTTTAGCCTTGTCCGAATCGCTGTTGTTACAGCCCGCTCCCATTACAGCTAAGCACACTAACAACACTATTAATCCCAATTTCCTCATATGTACCTCCATGTTGAAATATTCTAAACCTTCATATTCCATCCCCCATTATAATTCCACCACCCAAAACGTGCAACGCATTACCCATTACGAATGGACGTCCACCGTGTGCGGACAAATGTCTTTCTTTGGTATCAGGCACCATTTTGGCACCTCTTTATTTTCTTAAGGTTAAGTTAAGGAATTCACATGATAATGGGTGCATCAAGTTATTTTATTCATGGATAGGGTGAGCGTAGGTAAGCCATGGAGGAGGAGTATTGGTAGATGAAAAAGTGGATATGGATAGTAATTAGTATTTTGGTTATTGGGTTTGTGGGGTACCAGTGGTATAACTCGAGAACAAGTAGTCAGGAGGCAACTAACCAGGTTCGAACGGCTGTCGTTCAAAAAGGGAATTTAGAAGTGAAAATCAGTGGCTCCGGTTCCATTCAGCCAGTTACAAGTGAAGACCTTAAATCAACCATCGATAACAACGAAATTGATGAAGTACTAGTTGCAGCAGGTGAGACGGTTAGTGCTGGAGATGAACTAATTACCTTTACTGATGATAGTGATCCGATTACTGCACCCGTTGATGGAATGGTTACAACCATTGACGTTACAGCAGGGGACCGAGTGACGAATGGACAAGTAGTGGCGCACCTGACCAATTACAAGGATTTACAAACGGTTGTTCAAGTGGATGAATCAGACATTCCAAAGATAAAAGAGGGACAGACAGTTGAATTATCGGTCAGTGCGTATTCTGAGCAGGCTTATACCGGTAAGGTTACTGCTATTGCAGATGAAGGAACATCAGCGAATGGATCCTCCACCTTTGATGTGACCATTCATATTGAAAACCCAGTCAACCTAAAGGTTGGGATGAGTGCCGAAGCTAATATTCTTACAGCCAGCAAAAAGGATGCACTTTATGTTCCAGTGGATGCTTTATACACAAACAACAATGAGAAATATGTAGTCGTCACTTCGGCAGGAGCCAACACAGCCAGTAGTGCTGTGACGCAACAAACAGTAAAAACAGGGCTTGCAACAGAGGAATATGTGGAGGTTACGGACGGAGTAAGCGAAGGTGACGTCGTACAATTACCACAGCTGACATCAGGAAGTACCTCGACGAATCAACGAAGCGGGATGATGCAGGACATGGGTGGAATGGGTGCCATGCCGGGCGGTAATTTGCCTCAAAATGACGGTGGAAAGGAAGGGCAAAGTAGTGGACCTAGTAAATAAGGAACTGCCACAAGGTTTTATTTCTCCGATAAGGTCAGATTCTACACATTTAAGAGGGATTTCTACACAAATTTCCGAGAATTCTACACAAAATCTAAGGAATTCTACAAAATTTAGATTTATTCTACACAAATACAAAGGAATTCTACAAAAATAAGATTTATTCTACAAAATCAAGAACTAATTCTACAAATAATGGAAACTAATTCCAAACGTCCCCAAAAAAGTGACCAAAGGGCGGCAAGCAAAGCTACAACTATATATAAAATCAAAAGGTGCTATGATTCATAGCACCTTAACAGTCTTTCTTGATGATATTTTGCTTTTTCAATAATTTGTTGTTTTAAGTTCAAATCTAAACAGTCCTGTGAAATACGGTGAAAGTAATGATAACGCCATTTGTGCCATTGAATGGTCAATTGCTGAACCACATTTATCACCTCATCAATTAGTTATAAATCGTCACGGTCATTAAGTGGATATAACTCTTACTATACCCTTCGTACGACAATTCAATCTTTTGTACATGGATATAAGGGAAAATTTTAGCAAGAACCAATAACAAGCCGTCCTTTTTCCAAAAATGCTATAATGGAGAGGTTAATGAAATTCTAGCTAAGGGGAAATGAATATGATTCTCGTTGTTGGTGGAGCTGGTTACATTGGTAGCCATCTTGTGAAGGAGTTAGTAGAAAAAGAAGAGGTCGTTGTGCTCGATAACTTGTCGACTGGGCACCGCGCGGCTGTTGATAGCCGAGCTATTTTTGTAAAAGGTGACCTTGGTAATGAAGAAGACTTGCAAATGGTCTTTAGAAGCTATCCAATCGATGCGGTTATGCATTTTGCTGCTTATAGTTTAGTTGGGGAATCAGTAGTGGACCCATTAAAATATTATGAAAACAACGTGGCAGCAACTTTAACTCTGTTAAAAGTAATGATGAAATTTAATGTGAAAAACTTTATTTTTTCATCTACGGCCGCCACCTACGGAATTCCTGAAGTGGAGCTTATTGATGAAACGAGTGTAACTGCACCGATTAATCCTTACGGCCATTCTAAGCTAATGGTAGAAAAGATTCTTGCTGATTTTTCAAATGCCTACGGATTAAACTATGTGGTTCTTCGCTACTTTAATGCTGCAGGCGCGCATAAATCTGCCGTTATTGGTGAAAGTCATGATCCAGAAACCCACTTGATTCCAATCGTCCTTCAGCAGTTGCTAGGACAAAGGGAAAAAGTAGCTGTATTCGGCACCGATTATGATACTCCTGACGGGACATGTATTCGGGATTATATTCATGTGACTGATTTGGCAGAGGCGCATATTCTTGCACTCGAAGCTTTGTTAACAGAGAAGAAATCGGCTGAAGTGTATAACCTTGGCAACGGACTTGGCTATTCGGTTAAGGAAGTTATTGAAACATGTGAAAAAGTAACCGGTGTGAAGGCGAATGTTGAAATGGCAGACCGCCGTGCAGGTGACCCTGCTAGATTGGTTGCTTCATCACAAAAGATTTTCACCGAGCTAGGCTGGAAAGCAGAACGAAACCTGGAGCGAATCATCGCTGATGCTTGGAATTGGCATCAAAATCAACAATACTAATAGAAAATATGGTGTTTCTAAACCTCTTGCCTCGCGTGCAGGAGGTTTTTTTATATTTAGTAGAACTATTTCATTATTTAGACTTATCTTTGAATAAATAATTGATTTACCTCGTAGACAAACTTGGGTATGATTTTTTGTAGTTACATAGAAAGGCTGTGGGATTTTGAAATTATTTTTAAAAAATTATCGGTTTACGCTTATTTTATTGTTGTCCATTATCATTGGCGGGATAGCAGGATTGGTTTTCGGACCGAAGACGTCTGTCGTTAAGCCGTTAGGGGATCTATTTCTTAATTTAATGTTTATGATTATCGTGCCATTAGTGTTTTTTAGCATTGCTTCTGCTATCGCTAATATGAACGGCATGAAACGTTTAGGAAAAATAATGGGCAGTATTGTTGTAGTTTTCTTAGTGACTGCCTCTATCGCAGCTATTCTCGGATTAGCAGGTGCGTCCATTATTCAGCCCATTCAGCATGCGGATATAGCTTCGATTAAAGAGGCCATGAACCAACCATCGGGGGAGACGGATGCGGAAAAGGTAACGTTCCTTGGACAACTTGTAGCCACTTTTACTGTCTCTGATTTTAATTTATTGCTATCGAGAAGCAATATGCTGCAGTTGATTGTGTTCGCGGTTCTTTTTGGAATCTCCACGGCAATGGTTGGAGAGAAAGCCAAGCCAGTTACAACCTTTTTATCTGCGGCAACAGCTGTCATCATGAAGATGGTTAGCATAGTGATGTACTATGCTCCTATTGGACTGGGCTGTTATTTTGCTGCAGTTATTGGCGAGCTTGGTCCGCAAATTTTAGAAGGATACGCTCGTTCGTTTGTTCTTTATTTGATTCTTACCGTCATTTATTATATCGGCTTCTTCACACTTTACGCCTTTATTGCAGGTGGTAAGGACGGGGTGAAACTATTTTGGAAAAACGCGATCACGCCTTCGGTTACCGCGCTCGCGACCTGCTCAAGTGCAGCATGCATTCCGGTCAACTTGGCAACAGTTAGAAGGATGGGCGTACCAAAGGATATCGCAGAAACGATTATCCCACTGGGGGCCAACACGCATAAAGATGGTTCTGTCTTTGGTGGCGTACTGAAAATCGTTTTCCTCTTCGCTTTGTTCGGGAAGGATTTAACAAGTATCTCCAATATTTTAAGCATTTTGGCTGTAGCCTTTTTAGTTGGTGCGGTGATGGGTGCAATTCCTGGCGGCGGAATGATTGGCGAAATGCTCATCATCAGCGTATATGGATTCCCGCCAGAAACACTGCCAATCATTGCGGTTATTAGTACAATCATTGATGCACCGGCTACCCTGCTGAATTCAACCGGTAATACTGTCTGTGCGATGCTCGTCACACGACTCGTTGAAGGCAAGAACTGGATTAAACAAGCATTAACGAACAAAGGCAACGGAGAAATCGCCTAAAACAAGGGTGTCCACTGAGTGTGAACAAGTGTCTTTCTTTGGTGCCTGACACCAATTTTTTAACACCTAATACATCAACGAAGGGACAGAGTGAATAGCTCTGTTCCTTTTTTGTGTTTTGGGTTAAGATTTAATTGTCCAAACAATATGTCAATGAAAAAATGAGGTGTTCATTTTGGAGTATAATCCTACAGATAATAAGGATAACAAGGCTGAACGATGGAATAGTGAATTACTAAAGGAGCGCCTCAACCTAACTCTTGCCTTCAGCAAAAGATATCAGATGTCGGCAGCTGTTTGTTATCTCCGATTACATCTTCCATTAGAGCTATCCCAACATATAGATGACGAGATCGAAGAGACTCTTGCTAGTAAGATACTAGTGAGATTAAAGCGGACGATTCGGGATATTGATACCGTTGTGAAAATAAATAGAACGGATTTTATTATTTTGATTGCAAACATCACTGAGCATGATTGTCAGGTCATAAGCGAGAGGATTCTCTGTTCGATTTCAGATACTTATACCATCGACTTTCATCATTTTTCCATTAACAGCAATATGGGGATTTGTATGTTTCCGTATGGTGCGGAGGCACCTGAGGAGCTCCAGTCGATTGCCAAAACGGCCATGTATGAAGCAGAGGAGATGGGGGATAATCAATTTGCACTTTACAAGGGGGAATTAAATCAAAAGGCCCACCGGAAAGTGCTCATTGAAAACGATCTTCCATATGCATTAAAGAAGGGCCAGCTCTATGTCCAATACCAACCACAGTTTCATCTGGAAAAGAGAACCATCGAGGGAGTAGAGGCGTTAATCCGCTGGAATCATCCAAGTCTTGGAGACATTTCACCGGCAGAATTTATTCCCTATGCCGATGATGCGGGTATGAGCCATAGTCTTTTTTTCTGGATATTTGAAGAGGTATGTAAACAAATTCAAAGGGAAACAGATCGGAACTTGAAATATTCAATTAATCTGTCCGTGAATCAACTTCTCCTATCCTATTTTTTACCCGAGATCACTAAGCTGATTGGGAGGTATTCGCTTTCGGCAAGCCAAATTACATTGGAAATTACCGAAAACATTGAAGTATATACAGTAAAAAAGGTAAATGATACATTACGCTCTCTGAAAGAGATGGGTTTTACGATGGCTTTAGATGACTTCGGGAACGGCTATTTCTCGTTTTCGGACTTTATTAAGCTACCCGTTGATTTCATTAAGCTGGATCGCCATTTTGTTTCAAGTTTATTGAAAAACAAACAGCATGAAGGTGTCATATCACCGATTATTCAGATGGCCCATAATCTGGGCTTACAGGTGATTATTGAAGGAATTGAAGATCATACACAGTTTTTGGTGTGGGGAAATCTGGGTTGTGATATTATTCAGGGTTATTTTATTAGTAAACCGTTAACCTTTGAGGTGCTTAACGATACAATCGTTGAGATAGAAACAAGAGTTAAGGCAAGTAATTGATTTAAGGGTGGCAATTATATGAGAAAAACATGGAAAGATATTCTGCTTATTTTAGTCGGCGCACTTATTTTTGCCATAGGGGTCAACTTTTTCACCATCCCGAACCGGTTGTCTGAAGGTGGAATTTTAGGGATCACGATTATTGCCCACTATTTATTCGATTGGTCTCCGGGTGTGGTTAACTTTGTTTTAAATATTGTCCTGCTGGCAATCGGTTATAAGTTCTTTGATAAAAGAACGATGCTCTATACCTTATTTTCAATTGGGGCCTGCTCCGGGTTGTTGTATCTGACGGAGGATCTAGGAAGGCAACTGACAAAGGATACCTTTTTGGCTTCTGTGTTTGCGGGGTTATTGGTCGGTGTCGGACTAGGGCTGATTTTTCGGGCTGGGGGAACCTCAGGGGGATCCACCATTTTAGCAAGATTGGCAAATCAGCTGCTAGGTTGGAGCATCGGGAAGGCGATGCTCATAATCGATATCATTGTTGTCGCAGGTTCGGTATTTATTATTGGTCTTGAGAAGGCGATGTACACGTTGCTGATTGTATATATTGGGGCGAAAGCGATTGATTTCATTGTCGAGGGCTTGGATGAGCGGGTGGCTGTTTTAATTATCTCCAATTCACCAGAACTCGTTTTGGAGAATATTACGGGTAAAATGTCACGGGGCTTAACTGTGCTAGACGGTCGCGGCGGCTACTCAGGACAAAACAAAGAAGTCCTCTATATCGTGATCAACAAACAAGAAATCGTCCAACTAAAAAGCATCATCCGCGATATCGACCAAAACGCCTACGTCACCATCCACAACGTTCACGAAATGATGGGCAAGGGGTACAAAGCGGGTTAGTATATTTGGAAGACTGAAAGAATGTAAAGAGTAACTTATGATTGGGAGAGAATAAAAGTGCAAGAAATTCATACTGCAACCCCATTGGCTGAAAGATTTGAGACAGCTTTTAATCGGATACATAAATGTCTTATGAAACTAGTTCGCAATGCAAGAAGTGATAGTTTTAAAGTATTATTGGACAGCGGAAATTCCCATGCCATTATTCGGACCCATCGGCATGATCTCTATCAATATGCAAAGCTTCGTAATGCCCTTGTCCATGAAAAAATAAAGGAACGGTATTATATTGCAGAGCCAAATGTGGATGTCGTGACGCACATAGAAATGATTGCTGAGCAATTTGAACAGCCTCCGACTGTTTTATCCATTGCCAGTTCACCGGTGCTTTATTACAAAGAAGACACACCGTTAAAGGATATTTTAAAAGTAGTAGACAGGCTTTCATACACGATGTTTCCGATCTACGACTCAACAGGCACGTTTAAATGGTTGCTTACTTCGGAAGGGATTATTCGTTGGTTATCTAAACAGCCACTTTCAGGTATCTCCATTGAAGACGTTCGTGTTCATGACCTTTTTGTTCATGAAAAAAAGCATGACGTTGTCTTTGTAAAAAGAGAGACAGATATTTATGAGGTAGAGGAAGTTTTCGAAGATGCCTTTTTAGCCCAAAAGAAGCTAGAAGCTGTCATTATCACAGAAAATGGGCAGACAACGGAGAAGCCGCTCGGAATCATCACGTCATGGAACTTAGTTGAAATCGATGCGTTAGAGCAGCAATTGCAAAAATAATATGGGCAGTAAACTAAAATCCTGAGAGTCTATCAAGGAAGCCCTTGACTGACCTCAGGATTTTTTTAACTTGTCTGTTGATTTCCGCTCCAGGCACTTCGCTTTCCACGGGCGTTCCGGGAGCCTCCTCGTCGTTCCTCCTGCGGGGTCTCCCGAGACCGCTACTCCCGCAGGACATTGAATACGCTTCATCGAATCATCACCGCACGAAGGAAATGCGATAGCATTTTCGAGGATCTTCGTGCCTTCCGCTCCAATCAACAGGTGTGTTAAATCAACATAATGCTTTAACATAGCATTTATTTTTAAAATTAGGAGCCAGCCAATATTTTCTAAGTGATGACCTGCCTTGTTTTTTCATTTACAATAATATTCAGATAAAATTTATGTGTGGTGGTGCTTGTGTTTGTACTGGTGATGTTCCTTGGGGTATTAATGCCCATCGTCGGGTTCGTCGTTTTAGTGATGCTAAGATTGCTCGACCAGGAGCTGGATGTCCTGGAACTAGAGAATATTAAGGTCCGACTGGAAAAGGAGCTGAAGGAAAGTGAATACCGGCAGTTGTCGGAGCGGATTCAGCCACATTTTTTATTTAACGCCCTTAATGCGTTTTTATCGCTAAGTCGGATTGGCCGACATCAAGATATGACAGAAGGACTTGAACAGTTTTCGCTGTTTCTGCGCTACCGGTATCAGGATCATGAAGTGCTTGTTCCCTTTTCAACGGAGTTAGATCACACGAAAAACTATTTAGCTGTCCAACAGTTGCGTTTCGGACAACGGTTAACCGTTACCTACGAGATAGATTCAACTTTGCTTGACAGTAAAATTCCTCCATACACCCTGCAAACACTTGTGGAAAATGCCTTCAAGCATGGACTTGAGAAAAAGGCGGGGGACAAGCAATTGACGATTGTGTTCGAGCGGGAAGGGAATTGGGTGTCCTTAAAAGTGTTTGATAACGGTCCTGACCGAATACTTGAGCCTGCTTACTGGAAGGGAACAGGGCTACATAATATTGAAAAAAGGTTTCAACTCATTTTCGATCTGCCGTCGACGATTCGATTATCAGAAACGAAGGATGGGCGGACATTAGCCCATGCCTATTGGCCATACTTACCTGGAGATGATTAAATGAACATCCTACTTGTTGATGATGAATACCTGGAAATTGAACAATTGCGCTTTCTCATCCACCGTAAATATCCATTATGGAATATCTTTTCAGCAGAGGATAGCGTGTCTGCCTGGAAAATAACGGAGCAGGAAAGCATTCATCTGGCCTTTGTTGATATCCGGATGCCAGGGGAGGACGGTTTGACCCTGTCCAAGCGGTTAAAGGAAAAACAAAGTGGCATTGAGATTGTCATTGTTTCTGCACACCAGGATTTTTCCTATGCCAAAAGGGCGATTCAAGCAGAAGTCATGGACTACTTGGTGAAGCCTGTTATTGAACAGGAATTATTAGCGGTAATTGAAAAGTACCTTGAGGTCAATAAACATGCAGTAGCAAAATCTGCACATGTTCAATATGTGATCAAGAAAATCGAACTCCATTTTTCTGGAAAATTAAGCCTTCAGGAGATTGCAGATGAAATACCGGTGAGTGCCTCCTACCTGAGCCATTTATTCTCAGAGGAAATCGGCTCGACCTTTCAGGAGTATCTCTTAACGTACCGGATTCATCAGGCAAAAAAGCTAATCGTAAGTAAAGCGGACTGGAGTATGAGCAGAATTGCAGAAGCTGCCGGATTCTCAAGCCAACATCATTTTAGCAATATTTTTAAAAAAGTAGAGGGCATGACGCCGAGTATGTACAAGGAAAAAAGGGGATGAGCTTCCCTTGCTCAGGCGTGGAGCCAATTAGTTAAGGAGAAAAACCAATGATTGATTGGTATGTCATTCTGTTTTTAGCGATCGTCCTCTTGATTTTCCATATGGGGGAATTTGCCGGTCACAAGGATGCAGTTACCTATGTACGGCTCTCAGGAAAAAATCAAGTTGCGACGGGGACTGTTTCAATGCTTTTTCGGTTTCTTACCGGGACCTTTGTTTTTATCCCTGTTTACTTAACTGTTAGTCGCGGATACTTGGCGGGACTCGTACTTTCTATAGCAGGGGTGGCTGTGCTTATTTGGTTCAGCAGAAAAGTTAGCCAAATGAACGACGACTTTGCGGCTTTTCAACATATAGGATCCCTTTTACGGGAGCGAATGCCAGAAAGAGGAAGAGCGGCGGTCTATGTGTTGCTGTTTCTTGCAGGTAGTGAAGGACTTCTTCTTAGTACAGCCCTAGCTAACTCGTTTATGAAGACGGTTTTTTCAATCCAGCCGATATGGACGAGTAGCATTCTGTTCTTTTTTGTTTTTGTATTTTCAGGCATGGGCGGGGCTGGCGGGGTTCAGAAAATGGGGCGCTGGCTGTTGTTTGGCTTTTTTACCGGAATTACTATTCTGCCGGTTGCAACCATCCTCTACCATGGCGTTGCCTCGATCCATGAAAAACTTGTCCGGCTGCCAGGAGCTAGTTGGGATGAGGGAGAACTAGTGGTTGCTGCCCTTTTATTTATGGTTTTCACTGCAGGACATTTACTTGTTTATTATCTCTTATCTAGTGATCTATTGGCAGTAAAGCCTACGAGATTAAAAGCGACAATTGGACTAACAGCGATATGCTGGAGCAGTATGCCAGTGGCTGTGTCCGTTATAGTCGTTTATTTAATGTCCCGTGGTGGCGGGAATGGAATAAACGGGCTTCTGGATACGATGGGTCATGCTTTTTCTACCCCTCTTTTATATGTCCTGGCGGTAAGTGTTTTATCCTGCTTAGCTTTAAGTCTTGGGGTATCTCTTCACCATTTGACGGGCTTGCTGATTCCCCTTTTTAAAGAAGAGCAAGGGGCGTATAAGGGTTATGCATCGAGCCTTTTCCTTTGCCTATTGTTTTATGGAGCATCCTTCGCCGTGGACTTTACGACGGTATTTATTTTTTATATTCATTTGTTTGTTTCCCTGTGCCTGCCACTATGGTTGCTTCTCGGTTACCGTGTACGCTGGGGCTGGGAGCTTTCCCTTGTGCTTATCGCTTCCAACGGATTGGGTCTTTGGGTTTCTTTTACCAGTGAAATCCTTACCGGGGTTAGTGTGAATTTAGGGATATCAAGTGCTGTATTATTTTTCCTATTTATCAGAAAAATTAGAACAATGTAAAAATACTGCAAAATATCATCAAGAAACTGCAAAACAGTCGTCCACCCCTCCGATATAATGAGAAAAAAGGGAGGCGAGCATATGGTACAAATGCTGGAAAAACAACAGTATTTTTATGCTTTTAGTAAAGAGAACAAGGTCGGATTACGTGTACCGTCTGGGGCACAGGTGGTAGTTGAAACGTTTGATTGCTTTCAGGACCAAATTCAATCGACGGAGACGGAGTTTAACGCGATTGATTGGAATCAAATTAATCCGGCCACTGGAGCGATTTTTGTAGAAGGAGCACAACCTGGGGACGTTTTAAAAGTTAAAATAGACAACATTGAGCTTGGTGATAGCGGCGTACTAGCTACCGGACCGGGACTGGGCGTTATGGGGCACCGAATTGATGAGTTCACCGTTAAGATGGTTCCGATTGTTGATGGAAAAGCGGTGTTTAATGAGCGAGTAAAGCTGCCATTAAATCCGATGATCGGTGTGATTGGGGTTGCACCTGAAGGGGAACCCGTTCCATGTGGGACACCGGGTGCACATGGCGGCAATATGGATACCAAGTTAATTACAACGGGAGCGACACTTTATTTTCCTGTATTCCAAGAGGGTGCGTTGTTTGGCCTTGGAGATTTACATGCCGCAATGGGGGATGGAGAAATCGGCGTATCCGGTGTTGAGATTCCTGGAAAAGTGACGGTTACGTTAGAAGTGCTGAAGGGAAAAACGATTCCGTTCCCGTTTCTTGAAAATGAAGAAGGGACTGCAGTCATTGTTTCGAAGGAAACACTTGATGAAGCAGCCAAAACAGCCGTTGAGATCTTTGTGGATACACTGCTTCCGCATACGGACCTGACGCTGGCTGAACTGACGATGCTTTTTAGTGCTGCAGGAGAGGTTCAGGTTTCGCAAATTGTTGACCCACTTCTAACTGCAAGATTTGTCGTACCAAAATCCATTCTCGAAGCTTACGATGTGAAGCTTTTCGAATAGGGAGGGGAAAGGATATGGAACCAGTCGTGCCAACAAAACAACAGATCAATCCACAGGGTGGACAGACAAATGTAGAACAATTCGGTTATAAACAGGAATTAAAACGTGCATTAACCTTTTGGGATTTGCTCATTTATGGTCTTGTATTCATGGTGCCGATTGCTCCGTTCGGAATTTATGGGTATGTTGCCCAGGGATCTAACGGAATGGTCGCCCTTGCCTATTTGGTAGGAATGGTCGGAATGATATTTTCTGCGTTAAGTTATGCAAGGATGTCTGAGGCGTTTCCAATTGCTGGCTCAGTTTATTCCTATGCGCAGCGCGGAATTAACGAGCACGTGGGCTTTTTTGCAGGATGGGTTATTTTATTGGATTATATTTTAATACCCGCTTTGTTATATTTAGTCAGTGCCGCAGCCTTACATGACATGGCACCAGAAATTCCGATTTGGATTTGGTTGGTTGCGTTTATTGGGATTAACACAGTGATTAACTTTTTCGGGATTGAATTTACGGCTAAAGCCAATAAAGTTATTGTGGTGCTTGAATTAATTGTCCTTGTGGTATTTGTCGTTGCTGCGATTATCGCGATTACAAAGGGCGTTAATGGAGCAGAATTTAATTTTAAGCCATTATATGATAAAGAGCATTTCAGCATGAGTGCCGTTATGGGGGCCGTTTCCATTGCGGTGTTGAGCTTCCTTGGATTTGACGCGATTTCGACGTTAGCAGAGGAAACAAAGGGCGGTAAGAAAGTCGTTGGCCGGGCCATTATTTTCTCGTTGTTAGTCGTGGGCGTTTTGTTCATCATCCAGACATGGGTGGCAGCGTTAATTTGGCCGGATTATGCTTCATTTGAAAATGCCGATGTTGCGTTCTATCAGATTGCTGAAATTGCTGGAGGACCATGGTTGAAATGGACAACGATTTTAGCCACAGCCCTTGCTTGGGGAATTGCCGATGCATTGGTGGCCCAAGCTGCGATTTCTCGTATTCTATACAGTATGGCTCGTGATAAAAAGCTGCCGAAGATTCTTTCAAAGGTGCATCCGAAATATCAAACGCCGTATGTCAGTACGTTTCTTGTAGCTACCATTTCTCTTGTGGTGACAATTGGATTTGCGTCACAGATTAATAGTCTTACCTCACTTGTGAATTTTGGTGCCTTGACTGCGTTCTTGTTCTTGCACCTATCGGTTATTAATTATTTTATACGAAAGCAAAAAAGTAAAGATTACTTGAATCACCTTGTGTTCCCGTTGATTGGCTTCGTGATTATCGGGTACGTTTGGTTCAATCTTGACCCAACCTCGAAGAAGCTCGGTTTCGTCTGGATGGCGATCGGAATTATCTATATGATTTACTTGAAGCTTGCGAAAAAGGATTCTACTTTGAATGTGGAATAGGCATTATTTTTATGAAAAAAGGAAGGCAGCTATTGTAAGAGAAGCTGCCTTCCTTTTTCATTTAGTTTTGAACTTTCTCCAAGCTTACTCTTCCCGAGAAAAAGGTAGCTCCGCCGCCCATGTCGGCGATGCGGTCGGGTGTGAGTTGGTTGACTAGCTGTTTCGCATCATCTCGGTCGGACCAAAGTCCCTGGGTAACCACGACCCCGGGAAGAACACTTTCTCCAACAGAAGCCTTTAGCACACACTCCCCGCGATCGTTCCATACACGGACCTGGTCTCCATCCCTAATTCCTAACGGAAGGGCATCCTTTTGATTGATATGCACACGTGGTTCCTTTTCCAGTGTGACGTGTTTTGCATTATTAGAAAAAGTAGAGTTTAAGAAATTGTGATTAGGTCCTGGAACAAATTGAAAGGGATGGTCCCCATCATTTATCAATGGTAGGTATGTTGGTAACGGTGGATGCCCAGCCTCACGCATTCTCTCAGAATATAACTCTATTTTCCCGCTAGGGGTCGCGAGTCTTCCAGGAAACATCGGTTTCACAGCTGCCTTCATGTATGAATGCTTGACGAGGGCATCATAATTAATTCCCTTGAGTCCTGTGTTCCGTGGATAATCAAGGGCTGTAGCAATCAGCTCGGCTTCAGTCTCCTCTAAGGCAGGCTCTTCCAAGCCCATTCCTTTTGCCAGCAATCGGAAGATATCCATATTTGATTTTGACTCTCCATATGGTTCTATTACAGGTTGTTGAAGCTGAATATAATGGTGCCAGTAGGAGGTATAAAAATCCCTATTCTCAAAGGAGGAGGTCGCTGGTAAAACAAGGTCCGCATACATGGCCGTTTCTGTTAAAAATAAATCATGAACCACGAGAAATAAGTCCTCACGTCCAAGACCTTCCCGCACCTTCTGACTAGAAGGTGCAACAACAGCTGGATTCGAGCCGTATACATACAGGGATTGAATAGGCGGGTCTAGCGTCAGTAGCGCATCACCGATCTGATTCATATTAATGGTTCGGGTCGCTTTCTTTTTCAAAAGGTCCGGCCGCTGCAAACCACTTGTGTTAAATGCGAGATACGCAGAATTTCCTTTAATTGCACCGCCGCCTTTTAAAAGCCATTGGCCGGTGAGGGCTGGTAAACAGGAAACCGTACGGACGAACATGCCGCCGTTATCGTGATGCTGCGGTCCATTCCCAATTCGGATAAATGAAGGAGAGGTTTTTCCGTACAGGCGGGCAAGTTTGTAGATATCTTCTGCAGGTACGCCAGTAATGGTGGAAACTATGTCCGGATCGTATTGGCGGACTTGCTCGCGTAATTCCTCATGTCCTACCGTATAGGTTTGTAAAAAGTCATGGTCCACTAGGTTTTCCGCAAACAAAATATGCATCACACCAAGGGCAAGAGCGCTGTCCGTCCCTGGTAAAATCGGAATAAACCAATCTGCTAATCTACCCGTTTGATTTTTGTGGACATCAATCACAATAATTTTGGCGCCATTTTGCTTCCGCGCCTTTTGGGCCAGGGCTACCTGATGCATGTTAGTGCTAGCCGCATTAATCCCCCAAAAGAGGATGAGTTTGGATTCGATGGTGTCCTCAGGATCAATTCCTATGCTGCTGCCCATGGTATAGCTGTAGCCAACAGAGCCGGCAGAGGAACAAATCGTCCGGTCTAACTGGGAAGCACCCAATTTGTTGAAGAAGCGGCGGTCCATGCCCTCTGCGGTAAGCCGCCCCATGTTTCCATAAAAGCTGTAGGGAAGGATGCTCTCAGGGCCATCGGATGTAATCAGATCCTTCCAACGGGTTGTAATCGTACTGATGGCTTCATCCCAGCTGACCCGCTCAAACTTCCCTTCACCTTTGGCTCCGACTCGCTTAAGTGGATAGTGTAATCGTTTTTCGTCATAAATTCTTTCGCTCATGTTACGAACTTTGTTGCAAATATGCCCTCTTGTCACCGGATGCTTCGGATCGCCTTCAACCTTCACAATCTTTCCATCCCTCTTATGTAAGAGCAGCCCACATTGATCTGGACAGTCGAGGGAGCAAACAGAGCGGAACACCCCATCTTGCTGCATAGACCAAACCCTCCCTTAAACAAATGAAATCTTACCTTCTATCTTATCAGAAAATGTGTCAGTTGGGGTCTGTCCCCATGTCAAAGGGGGCCTGACCCCAAGTCGTGACCCCAAGTCTAGCCCCCTTCGTCTTAATTGATTTTCTTTTTATCTTTACTCACAATAGTAATTTCGTATGGGTCGTTTCGGACTTCTTTGGTTATGTCATCCGTTTGAATAAAGCTGTTGATCTCATCTTCAATTCGTTTTGCGATGTCCTTCGCCTCGTCGTCGGATGAATCGACAGATGTCTTAATCGTAATTTGCAGTGGAAGTGGGTGGAAGGAATAAGAAAAACCACTCACTTTAAACTCTTTGTTCGCCATAAGACCACCTACAAGAATACTAATGATGTTATTTTTCCCCCATCGTAATTCTTGTTCGCGCGCCGTCATATTGATTTTGCTGATTCGATACTTAAACTTGCCGCCATACAAAGCGGTTGTGGTGTCGAGGAAATGTTTCAGTTCTTCGGTTCTTGTTTCTGTTTTTGGAATCGCTACATATACAAATCTCTCAAACTGATTGATTCTAGCCTCAACTGGGAAGGGCATCTGGTAATGATTTTTTTCAAGATAGTCGATAATTTGCTGCTGAAGGGCTTCACTTTCCTTTTGATACTTCTCTACTTTTGGATCTTCTTTTTCAGGAACGATGACTCTTTCACGCTTGGTGATAATATCAAAGCTTCCAAAATTATTGGCGATTAATGCTTTATTCACATTTTTCTCCACATGTCCCTTGATGTTGTTGTAATCACTCTTTGAATACCGCAACCCCAATTTCACTTCTTTATCAGGTATGGATATTTCAAATGAGCCTAGCTGGTACCCTTTGGCGTTGGCGACATCGCCAATCACTTCTGCCGCGGCATGTTTATATTCTTCTTGCTGGATAAACAAATGGAAGTAAGGAATCTTTGCCGCTACTTTGGCCGCACCGAGTGACAAGTTGGCAGACCCGATTAAGATGACAAAAACAGCTGCAGCGGTAATGCTTGAAAAGAGCACTTTCCTCGAAGCTCTCTTTTTTGTTACCAATCGGGATTCGCCGTTTTGCTGCTTAATTATATTTAAAACATTTTGCTTATGTTCGTTCTTAAATTGTAGTTCATCCAATACAGCTTTAGGGTATTTCATATTATTTTTCATAAATATTGCTCCCCTTTAATGATGTTTTTAATGAATTTCTTCCGCGATGAAGCCTGGTTTTTACTGTATTGGTATTGAGATTTAAAAGCTTGGCAATCTCATCGACGGTACATTCCTCATAGTAATAAAGGGTAATCACTTCTCTCAATTTGATTGGGAGAGAGAGCACCTGTTGAAAAATCAACTCTTTCTCTTCGCTCTCAATCATTTTCATATCTGCCGTAGGTGCCCCACTTTTTAAAATCATCTGTAAAAAGTCTTTGTATTGAAGGTTTCTAAAGGACCAACTTTTCAATACGTCCTTGCATTTATTGGCAGTGATGCGGTATAGCCAGGTTTTATAGGTCGACCGGTTTTGGAAATCGTCTAGGTGGTTATAGCAGCTGATAAATACCTCCTGTGAAATATCCTCGGCCAATTCTTTATTTTTGACATATGTAAATGCAAGTCGAACGACCATATCTCCATATTCATCCATTAACCAGGCAAGCTGATCATCCTTGGATAAATAGCTAATTTCATTAGGTGTCGAATGTTCTTTTCTTTTTATTACATACACTTCGATATCCCCCTTTCCTACAAACTTAGACGAAGCGAAGTGGTTTAGGTTCCGAAAAAATTCCTGTTAAGTTTAATAGTACCATTTCTTCCTGTTTGATTTTTGTTAAAATGTCTGTTGATTTCCGCTCAAAAAGCTTAGCTTTCCGCGGGAAGAGGCTGATTTTTTTTCACACACTTTTCACACATTTATTCCGAAGTTCTGCCTAACCCGTTGGCTATACTGAGAGGGTAAGTAAGACAAGCGAAGGAGTGTTGAAGATGAACTTGAAAAAGGGATTGGTTGTTGGAATTGGCGCCCTTTTGTTGTTAGGCGGTACCTATCAAATTCAGAGTGCATATGCGGCTGATAACCCTCAAACCGTCGTGGCAAAAGAACCTAACGGGAAAAAGTTCGAGAAATTAAGTAAATACCAGGAGCAAATCCATCAGGTCAACCAACTGCGTGAAGAGCGGTTAGACTTGAAAAAACAAATGGTCGAGAAAAAGGACCAGTTAGTCGATCTATTTTTAGCCGCAAAAAAGAGTGGAAATAAAGAGGAGCTGAAGAAGGTCAAGGAAAGTAAGAAGCAGTTGAAAACAAAAAATGGCGAGTTGAAAGCTCTGTTAACAACGGGAAAGGATGAGAGGAAGGCACTGAAAGAGGCTGTAAAAGCGGGCGATGCAACGGAGCAGTTCAACAAGGTCATTGCGGTTCAGAAACAAGTCAACGAAAAAATGAAAGAGCAGTTGGCACTGTTAGATCAAATGCTTGCCAGTTTAAATTAGAAACGAACTAGGGAGATAGTGTGTTCATACTATCTCTTTTTCCTATATAATTATGGCGAGGTGAAGCCGTGATGAAGCATATTTTTGTGATAGATGATGAAAAGAATATCCGCGATATTTTGCAAAAATACATGGAAAACGAAGGCTATAAGGTCACCCTTTTTTCAGATGGGGTGAATGTCTATCAGGAGATGTTGCGGTTAAAACCGGATTTGTTGGTGATTGATATCATGCTTCCTCATATGGATGGGCTAGAGCTTTGTAAAGAGATTCGCAAATCGAGTGAAATTCCAATTATTTTTGTCTCGGCCCGGGACGGAGAATTTGACCGAATATTAGGACTGGAGCTTGGCGGCGATGACTATTTAACGAAGCCGTTTAGTCCAAGGGAACTGATGGTCCGTATTAAAAATATATTTAAACGGATGGAAAAAACAACGGTAAGTAAACCGCAAATGCTGACAATCCGTGATATATCGATTGATTTTGAGCGGAGATACATAGAAAAAGATGGTCTGGAAATCAAATTAACAGCCAAAGAATATGATTTATTTATTTTTCTAGCACGGAATAAAGGAAAGCCGTTCACTAGGGAAGAGCTGCTCGAGTTTATTTGGGGGTATGAATATACCGGGGATGGTCGACTGATTGATGATCTCGTGAAACGCGTTCGTAAAAAGCTAGAGCAGCACGAGTCTACGGTTGAACTATCAACGATTTGGGGTTATGGATACCGGGTGGATGATTAACATGAAAATTGGCGCAAAGCTCTTATCCACATATTTTCTATTAATTATTTGTATTTTCTTGATTACTAGCCTAACTTTTCATTTCATTGCCCAGCGTTATTTAATTCATGAAACCAAGCAGCAGCTTCATAAGGAAGCCAGTGTGGTGAGTCAATTACTAGGGAAGACGGTTCTATCAAGTCTATCGGTTAAAGAACAGCTGGTGAATCGCAAGGCGCTGGTGCTGTCGGAACGGTTGCTTTCTTCGGAATTGATTATTTGGAACAAGAATCAGGAAATTGTTTATACGGAATTAAAAGATGCGACCCTCGCTGAATTTAGACTAGAACCGAAGGAGAAATTTGTTTCCGAGAGCGTTTCGATTACGTCTAAGAATGGGAAGACGAAAGGATATGTCACTTTGGTGGAACGGCTGGATGAGATCAAAGAAATCAACTTTCTCATGCGAAGGTCACAGTTGATCAGCTTAATTATTTCAGCATTAATAGCGGTTGGTTTAGGGGTGTTTTTTGAAAAAAGCTTAACGAGGCCAATCCGGAGATTAACGGAGCATATGAAGCAGTTCTCACTAAAAGGAGAGAACAAGGAGTTAGAGCTGAAGTCAAAGGATGAAGTAGGAGAATTAGCCGACAGCTTTTATGCATTGTCCCGCAGGTTGAAGCAGTATGACGAGGATCAAAAGGTTTTTTTTCAGAATGCTTCCCATGAGTTGAAAACACCGTTAATGGCGATTCAAGGAAATGCAGAGGGAATTTTGGACGGAGTGGTGACAGGTGAAGACGTGACTGCCAGTCTCAATGTAATCATTGCCGAAAGTCAGCGTTTGAAACGGATTGTCGAAGGTATTACTTATTTAGCGAAGCTTGAGAGTGTCGAGGAGAGCTTTGTGTTTAGAGGAGAGTCGCTTGATGTAATAGTTGGTGAGGCAGTGGAGAGTGTCAGGGCCCTAGCAGAGCAACGAGGAATCGAGTTGGTAGTGGATAGTTGCGTGATGGAACCAGTTTTGGTGGATTGTGAAAAAATGAAAAGGGCGTTCATCAATTTGTTGGGGAATGCTATCCGGTATGCGAAATTCAAGGTTGCTGTGACATCCGAGGTGTTAAAGGACGACTCGGGGATTGTTGTTGAGGTATCGGACGATGGCAAGGGATTCGCTAAGGGTGAAGAGACGAAGGTGTTTCAACGTTTTTATAGCGGTGAAGCCGGCGGCTCAGGAATTGGCCTCGCAATTACGAAGGCAATCATTGAAGGTCACAGTGGAACCATTTCTGCCTATAATCGAGAGCAGGGGGGAGCTGTTTTTAGAATTTACTTGAAGGGTGTACCGAGCTAAACCTAATAAAAAGAAGCTACCACCGCCAAGACTGAAACATGGAGGGGTATCTTCTTTTTACTGTTTTTTCCTATTATTAAGTAACTATGGTTTGAAAAACTTCAGTACGCCATTGATCAATCCATTCACCAATTTGTTCTGATAGGTAACGCTTGTCAGGTTTGCGCGTTCCGTCGGATTAGAGACGAAGCCAATTTCCACTAAGACAGCGGGTGCTTCATTTCCTCTAATCACTCGGAAACTCTCATCCTTTATTCCTCTACTAAAGGCGCCAGTTGCTTTAACGAGTTCGCTCTGAAGCAATGTGACGAGTTGCTTGCTTTCCACAGGCATGACACCGTCCTCAGAATTATGATAGCCTTCAATACCTGATGCACTTGTGCTGGTAGAAGAGTTGACGTGAATACTGATAAAAGCGTCTGGTTTAATAGAGTTGGAGTATATGACTCTATTATCCAATGAAATAAATTCATCTGTGCTTCTCGTCATGTAAACCGTTGCCCCATGCCTTCTTAATGCATCCGCAAATTTCAAGCCTACCTGCAGATTGATATTCTTTTCAAGTACACCTGCTGCTCCGGCTCCACCATCATACCCGCCGTGCCCAGGATCAATGACAATCGTCTTGCCTTCTAAATCTTTAGTAATAGGTACCCAAACACCGTTCGACTCTAGGAAAAATTCCTCTCCATTTACGGTAATCCAACCTGTTTGCATCACGCCGTTCGAATTGGCATAGTACCAATATCCTTTATCCTGGAACCATCCTGTCTTCATGATTCCTGACTGACTTAAGAAGTACCAGTTTCCACGGTCTTTCAACCACCCTGTTTGCATCGCGCCGCCAGCATTTAAATAATACCAATTGTTGTTATCCAGCAGCCAGCCTATCTGCATTTGTCCTTGTTGATTGAGATAGTACCATTTGCTGTTCACAAATACCCAGCTTGTACTCATAGAAAAGTCATTCGCCAAATAGTACCAGTAATTATTTGAGTAGAGCCAGCCCTTTTGGAGCGATCCTGTTGCATCAGCATAATACTTCTTTGAATCTAGTGTAATCCAACCCCCAGCATTTAGAATGCCCTCTGGATTAAAGTAGTAGGTTTTGCTATCCAATGCGGTTAATCCAGTTGATAATATTCCATCACTATTAAAATAGTATTTTTTTCCTTGAATTTCACTCCAGCCTGTTAGCATAACCCCATTGGCATCTAAAAAATATTTCTTTTCCTTGTAAGTTACCCAACCGGTTTGAATGATTCCTTCTGTGTTGCTAAAATACCATTTCCCATTCAAGTAAGCCCAGCCGTAGACGAGGTTTCCAACTGGGTTAAAAAGATATTTTTTTCCTGAAATATCCGTAATCGTATTGGCTGCAGACCCATCGTTCTTAAAATAATATTTCTTCCCATTCACGTCCTGCCACTGGTTAGCAAGCATGACCCCAGCATTAGTAAACATGTATAATTTGGAACCAACGGGTAGGAGACCGGTACTCCGCTCACCACTCGATTTAAAGTAGTACCATTCAGACCCCAATAACAGCCATCCTGTATGCATGGCTCCGCTAGCTTGGAGATAATACCATTTATCGCTGATGTTAAGCCAGCCAGTTTTCATGGAGCCATCTGCCTGCAGGTAATACCATTTTCCTTGGTCTAGTAGCCAGCCTGTCCTCATGGCCCCTTTGGTATCTAAGTAATACCATTTATTTCCTGTGTAAACCCAGCCTTTTAAAGCAACATCATTCTGGTAGTAATACCATTTACCATTCTCCAACTTCCAGCCCGTGGTGGCTGCAAAAGAAGGAGTGGGCCCAAAGCTTAAATTCATAAGTAGCAATGCAAAAATCGATAAGAGTAAAATTTTTTTCTTCAACGCTAAATTCCCTTTCTGTGCTAAGTGTCACTCTAAAGAGTGGTTACAGCCTCGAGAAACGTGCTGTATTCCTGCCTCTACTAGATTTCTCACACTCCTTTTGCTCTAGAGGTCTTGTGTAATTCTTTTACCAAAAACTACGAGTCTATCCTAAATTTGTTAATTCAATATTAAACTGTATTTACTATAATGTGAAGCAAAAATCGACAATCTTTTTTCTCTCTTTTTATTGGAAACCTTTATTTTAGAAGGATTTGGGATGAATTTAATTAAACGTTTGATTAGGTGGGGAGTTGTTGAAAACTGCCGAAGATTGTCTTTTGTAAAATTATCCTGCATGGGCAGGCACCCAAGAATCCAGTCATTCGTAAGATAAAGATAGGTATAATCAGGGAGGGGAAGAGTTATGTATCCTTATTCAAATCACTATGATGCGTTAAGTAGACAACAAAACAAGTTGATTCAAGATCTTGAAAAAGCGATAAATGGGGAATATAGTGCGATTCAGTGTTATGAAAAAATTGCTAAAATGGCAACAAAGGAAAAGCAGCGGAAGCAAATTCTTGAAATACGTGAAGATGAGAAGAGGCATTATCATCAATTCGTCAGGATCTATACGAGTCTTACGGGCAGGCAGCCTCAGCCAAAAATCACGGAGGAGTGTCCGAATACGTATGTGAAGGGTCTGGAGTTTGCGTTAGTGGATGAGCAGGAGGCAGTTGATTTTTATCTTGATATAGCCGATGAAGCGACGGATCCTTACATTAAGAAAGTTTTTCGCCGGGCGGCAGCGGACGAGCAAAATCATGCGGTGTGGTTCCTGTATTATTTTACAAAAAATAAATAAGAAAAAAACAGGGCTGACTCAGGAGGATACTCTCACGGGTTCAGCCCTGTTTTTTTGACTTATAGAAAAGTGTAAAATACGACTTTGAGAATTGTCCAGTTCCAGTTCCTAGCCCCTCGGGTCAAATAACCTTTGGCAATAAAAGTCAAAAGACGACTTTTCTTGCCGAAGAACATTTGCCTTTCGGGGCTGACCAAGGCGCTTGCGCTTTTCTTAGTTAGTCGTCACTTGAGTCTCCACCATCGTTGTCATTGTCAGAGTTTCCATTATCTTTATCATCGTTATCATCGGAATCAATACTGTTAAATGCTGAGGCGTGATAAGGATCGTTGCTATAACTTTTAGAGGCAGCTGCAGCGGTTTGGCCTTTTTTTTCAACGCTAGGGAAGATTAAAAACGCGGCAATGATAGCTAACGTACCAAAGAATTCCTGTACACCAAAAATAAGATATACCCCATACACGAAAAGGAAAATTCCAATCAACCATTGTATGATTCTAATCGCCTTCAGAAGCATCCCCCCCAGATGTAGTCAAAAAACAATCCGCCATATACAAATAAATATTACCGCCTAGGACTTTTTATACATTATTTAGGGAATCGTAACTTGATTGCAATATATCTGGTGTCACTTTATTGTTGGAAAGTTAGTCGGAATTCGTGTGCATATCTCGCTAAAAAGAGAGTTTGAAGTAGGACCATCGTTAATGGAGAGGTTCAACGTTCCTTAATTGGCTACTTGGAAGTGAAACGGGTAACGTAAAAGCGGTCTACGTGCCCTAAACCCATCTTCATCAGGCAGTTCGGTCGCATAGGACCCGTCTATGCGACCAAAATCCATCTCCATCAGGCAGTTCGGTCGCCTAGACCCCGTCTATGTGATCAAACCCCATCTCCATCAGGCAGTTCGGTCGCCAAGAACCCGTCTATGCGACCAAACCCCTTCTCCACTAGACAATGTGGGCTCGTAGACCCCGTCTATGCGACCAAAATCCATCTCCATCAGGCAGTTCGGTCGCCTAGACCCCGTCTATGCGACCAAACCCCATCTCCATCAGGCAGTTCGGTCGCCTAGACCCCGTCTATGCGACCAAAATCCATCTCCATCAGGCAGTTCGGTCGCCTAGACCCCGTCTATGCGATCAAACCCCATATCCATCAGGCAGTTCGGTCGCCTAGACCCCGTCTATGCAACCAAAACCCATATCCATCAGGCAGTTCGGTCGCCTAGACCCCGTCATGCGACCAAACCCCATCTCCATCAGGCAGTTCGGTCGCCTAGACCCCGTCTATGAGACCAAAACCCATCTTCATCAGACAGTTCGGTCGCCTAGAACCCGTCTATGCGACCAAACCCCATCTCCATCAGGCAGTTCGGTCGCCTAGACCCCGTCTATGCGACCAAACCCCTTCTCCACTAGACAATTCGGGCTCGTAGAAAAAAGAGAAATGGGTAACGTAGAAGCGGTCTACACGTGCCCGAAGTGGTAGCAGGAAAGAGAGAACATTTACGTAAAACGAGGATAAGAGCATGTTCCCAGTAACATGCCCTTATTTTTTCAGCCTCTCTTTGATGTTCCCAGAATGCGCCAATAGAATAATCACAAGGAGGCACCCAGAAATGCCGCAGCTAATAAAATCAACATGGTTGATTACTAGAAACATAGGAATAAGCAGAAATGCCCCTAAGCCTGCAAAAGTAAAGCTTTTGGTAAAAGGATAAAGGACGAGGAATCCTATGATTATGACGGGAATTAGCAGTGGTTCAAACATTATTATTCCCCCAATAAAGGTGGAGATTCCTTTTCCTCCCTTAAACTTCAAGGTGACCGGCTTGAGGTGGCCGATAATGGCCATTCCTAACCCTAGAAGCTGAACGGGTGCGGAAAAGTCTAGGGAACGAGCGAGCCAAATGACCACCACGCCTTTTAAGGCATCACCTAAAAAGATGAGAATGAATGCCTTTTTTCCATGGATTCGTCCAGCATTCCTTGCCCCAACATTTCCGCTACCAAGTTGCCTGATATCCTCATAATAAAACAACTTTGTGATCAGATATCCGAACATGATGCAGCCGATTAAATAGGAAATTAAAAGATAAAGATAAATCATTGGCTCACTCCCAAAAGTTTATAGGTGAAAAAATTTTAAAAAGGATGGAGGTCTTAGAGGGCATAGGTAGAATTGTTCTATGAGGTATTAAAAGTAAGCAAAAGCCCGCTGCTTTTATTTTGAGGTGAAAATCTAGTGATTTCAAATGATATTTTAACTGAATTAGAGAAAAAGATAAAAAAGGATAAAATCACGTCATGTCTCATCCAACATGAGAATTCTTTAGTTTTCGAATACTATAAAAATAATAAAATGAAGGACAAACAGCATAAAGTAAACTCTGTTACGAAGAGTGTGCTCTCTATTTTAGTTGGAATTGCGATTGATCGTGGTGTGCTAAAGGGTGTTCACCAGCCAATAGCTGACTTTTTCCCGAATCTTACTGACTGGCAAAAGCAGTTGACGCTTGAGCATCTGCTTACAATGACACCCGGCTTTGATTGGCCTGAGTTCTCGAGCTGGGGTGGGAGACCGATGCCCATGATAAATTCGCGGGATTGGGTTCAATTTATCCTAGAAAGATCCATGGTGGAGGATCCAGGAGAAAATATGCACTATAATTCAGGCTGCTCCCATTTGTTAAGTGCCATTCTACAAAAAGCTGCAGGTATGTCTCTAACAGAGTATGCTGAAGCCTACTTATTTAATCCTTTGGGCATAAAGTACTATACATGGTATTCGGATGCGAAAGGGATAGTAATTGGTGGATTTGGGTTGTCATTAAAGGCAGAAGATATGCTGAAAATAGGGAAGTTGATGCTACAGGAAGGAAAGTGGAATGGTCAGACAGTGGTTTCGGAGGATTGGATGAAGGAGTCTACGATTCTACGTTTTCATACTTACAATAAAATTGGCTCATATGGCTACCATTGGTGGATCCTAACGAATGAGAATCATCAGCCAACACAGCTACCGGCCTATTTTGCCATGGGATATGGAGGGCAGTACATTATTATCGCCCCTGAAAATCAACTTATCGTTACATTTACTAGTGACCTGTACAACGATACATTTAAACCGTTACTTTACTTTAAAAAGTGTATTTTAAATGAGGAATAGAAAACTAGGTAGAACTATTCATAGCTTAATATTATAAGAAGATGTTCATGTTTTAAAAATTTTTAAAACATTTAAAAAACACTCTTGCATTTTGATGCTAGGCGGTGATATTATCAAACTATAAAAAAATCTAAACGTTTACATTTGAAGAATACATAACCAATAGACTGCACCCTTTAAGTCTATTATTTTTTAAAACATAAATCTAAACGTTTACATTTTAGGAGTTACATAAAATGGAGTACAAACCAACAATTGAAGATGTTGCAAAGCTTGCGAAAGTTTCAATTGCTACGGTTTCGAGGGTAATCAATAACCAGGGTGGAGTTCGAAAAGTTACTGAAGATCGAATTGTAAACGCTATCAACGAACTTGGTTACATTCGCAGTGCTGTAGCAAGAAGTATGAAAAGAAAAGAAACACATACCATTGGCATTATTATCCCAGATATTAAAAATCCATTTTTTCCGCTTGTTGTTTCTGGCATTGAACAAAAGGCAAGAGAGCTAGGGTACTACACCATTCTAAGTAGTACAAATGAATCGCCTATCGTAGAAGAAGAGATCGTGAAGATCTTTATTGAACGCGGTGTAGATGGCGTCATTATTACAACGGCCAATGAGACGGGAGATCATATTAAACTCTTACAGGACCAAGGTATTCCCATCGTAGCTGTTGACAGGGCCATCAAGAAATTTGATGTTGATACAGTACTGGTTGACAATGTGAATGGGTCCTATCAGGCAGTTCAGCACCTCATTTTACAAGGGCATAGAAGAATCGCTATTATTTGTGGTCCACAGCAAACAACACCTGGACTTGAACGGTTTTTAGGCTATAAAAAAGCACTCGAGGAATATAATATTCCTTTTGATGAAAGCTTAGTTATTCAAGGTGATTTTATGGAAGGCAGCGGCTATTCGGCTGCACATGAACTGTACGATTCAGAGAATAGACCCACTGCTATTTTTTCATCAAACAATCTTATGACAATTGGGTGTATAAAAGGCTTAATAGATTTAGATTGGAAATTAGGAGAAGAGGTATCCTTCATCGGATTTGATGATGTGGAAATTGCTACATTTATCAAGCCGAGATTATCAGTAGTATCTAGACCGATGATGACGATTGGCGAAATTGCTGTCCAATTACTTTACGAACGAATGAATGTGAAGGGTGATCTTCCAAAGAGAGAGTATCTTTTATCACCTGAATTAAAAATACGAGAATCATGCCAAGTAAAAATAAAAATCTAAACGTTTACATTTTACCAAAAGGAGAGAGACATACGATGAAAAAAGGCGGAATTTTAAATCCAAGAATTAATCAATTAATTTCTGAAACGGGTCATACAGACTATGTTGTCGTTACAGATGCTGGTTTACCTATTCCTGAAAATGTGACACACCGAATCGATTTGGCACTCAAGGAAGGAGTACCTGGATTTCTAGAAACGCTAGATACGGTTTTAACAGAGCTTGAGGTGGAGAAGGTCATTCTAGCAGAGGAAGTTAAAACTGTCAGTCCAGAAATGCATGATCAAATTGTAAGTAGATTTGAAAACATTCCTATTGAATACGTTCCACATGTGGAGTTTAAACAACAAACTAAACAAGCAAGAGGATTAATCCGAACTGGTGAGTTTACTGGGTATGCCAATGTTATTTTAGTAGCAGGTGTTGTTTACTAAAAAATTGGTAACTCGTTCAAAGGGGGAAAAATGAATGAGTACAACGTTACTTGAAATGAGGGAAATCTCGAAGGAGTTTCCTGGAGTGAAAGCTCTTGATCATGTATCTATTCATGTAAATCAGTCAGAGATCCTTGCCTTACTTGGCGAAAATGGGGCTGGCAAGTCTACGTTAATGAAGGTGCTTGCAGGAGTTCATCAGCCTAGTAATGGGCAGATCTATATAAATGGAGAACCCGTAACGATAGAGGGACCCAAACACTCTCAAAGTCTTGGAATCAGTATTATCTATCAAGAATTTAATTTGATTCCGCATATGAGTGTAGCCGAAAATATTTTCATTGGACGAGAGCCTCGCAAAACAAAAGGGATCATTCACCGGAAACAGGTTAGAGAGGAAACTCGAAATTGGTTAGACCGGGTAGGGTTAACACGTGTTTCACCTGATGATCTAATCATCGACCTATCTGTGGCAGAACAGCAATTAGTAGAAATTGCCAAGGCCCTTTCGTTTAATTCTAAAATCATTATCATGGATGAGCCGACTGCTGCTTTAAATGATGAAGAAACTAGTAAACTATTAGCCATTATGAAGGACTTAAAGCAACAGGGAATGGGAGTGATCTTTATTACCCATCGCTTGGAAGAAGTCCAAGCAGTTGCCGATTCGATCGCTGTATTAAGGGATGGAAAATACATTGGGAGTGCCCTGGTAAAAGACGTTACAAAAGATGATATGGTTACAATGATGGTGGGCCGTGAACTGACTGACTTGTATCCAGAGAAGGGTAATCCTGCTAATGATGTTTTACTTGAGGTAAAAGATGTCTCGGTTCCGGACATGCTGCATAACATTAATTTTTCCGTGAAAAAAGGAGAAATTCTTGGCATTGCTGGATTAATGGGTTCTGGAAGGACGGAACTTTCAAAAGCGATATTTGGCTTATACAACAATATGAGCGGTTCCGTAAAAGTAGATTCGAAGACAGTAAAGAGCCCAAGGGGAGCAATAGATGCAGGTATTGCTCTTGTAACAGATGACCGTAAGCAGGAAGGCTTAGTCCTAGGTTTATCAGTCTATGAAAATCTTCTTTTACCGACTTATCGGAGGATTTCACGGTTTGGTGTTTCCAAGAAGAAAATGAAAGATGAGATCGTCAACAGATGGGTCAAGGATCTGAAAATAAAGGTCCATGATTCGAGCGTAGAAGTCAGGACGCTAAGTGGAGGAAATCAACAGAAAGTGGTCCTTGGAAAATGGCTACAGATGAATCCTAAAGTGTTGATCTTAAATGAACCAACAAGGGGTATTGATGTTGGTGCAAAAGCTGAAATTTATCAAATTATGAAAAGGCTTACAGAAGATGGGATTTCCATAATCATGATCTCTTCTGAAATGCCGGAACTGCTTGGTCTTAGCAATCGAATTTTGGTTATGAATGAAGGAAGAATAACAGCTGAACTCAGTCAGCAAGAAGCGACTCAGGAAAAAATCTTTTATTACGCATCAGGGGGTGTGACGAATGTCTAATACGACACCTGTTAAGCAAGAGGTGCAAAAGGAAGCCTTTAACTGGCTTTCGCTCATTGAAAAGTACCGTGTATTATTGATTTTTATTATATTGTGTGGGATTGCAGGGGCATTGTCAGATGTTTTCTTTACAATGAGTAACGTGATGAATGTGCTTCGTCAGGTATCCATTATTGCCATCATTGCAAGCGGGATGACGCTCGTCATTTTAATTGCAGGTATTGATCTTTCGGTTGGGGCTGTAATGGCCTTTTCTGGAGCCATTTTAGCTGGAGCATTGACCGCTGGTTGGCCGCTGGCACTAGCACTGCTTGCTGCACTTGGCGTAGGATTACTATTCGGACTATTTAATGGGTTTATTACAGCAAGATTCGGTGTCCCTTCCTTTATTGCCACTTTGGCAATCATGGTTATTGCACGCGGGATGACGCTTGTTTATACGAAGGGTTATCCATTAGTAGTAAGTAATGACGCATACCGTTATATTGGGAGCGGTCGTTTCTTTGGAGTACCTATTCCGATTATCATTATGTTTGTTGTTTTTGGATTCATGTATTGGATGTTAAAATACACCAGTTTTGGCCGATATATCTTTGCCATCGGTGGAAATGAAGAAACGGCTATTCTTGCAGGTATTAATGTGAGAGCCATTAAAATAGCTGTTTTTGGAATTTCAGGTTTGCTTTCAGCTTTATCCGCGATTATTTATACCTCACGATTAATGTCAGCTCAGCCAACTGCGGGTACAGGAATTGAGTTGGATGCTATCGCGGCCGTTATTATTGGTGGGACTAGTTTAGCAGGGGGGAAAGGTGGAGTTACGGGTACGCTTATCGGGGCTTTAATTATGGGGGTCCTTGATAATGTTCTTAACTTGATGAACGTTTCTCCATTCTACCAAAGTATTGCTAAAGGTCTTGTCATTCTAATTGCTGTATTAGTAGATAGTAAGTTTTCAAAAATTAAAAAATAAAACATTGGGGGTATTAAGATGAAAAAGATTATTTCTTTGTTGGCATTATTTGCGATTATTATTGGTCTTGTTGGTTGCAGTATGGACGAAGGTTCAAGTACAAAAACATCCGGTTCAAAATCTAAGGATGGTAAGCTAAAAGTCGGTCTATCCATGAATACCTTAAACAATCCATTCTTCGTAGCCGTTAAAGAAGGGGCAGAAGCACAAGCGAAGGAAGATAAGGTTGATCTTGTTGTTACAGATGCACAGAACGATCCTGGTAAACAATTAGCAGATGTTGAAAACCTTTTAGAGCAAAATATCGATGTCCTTATTATTGACCCTGCCGATAGTGATGCGATCGCAGAAGGTGTGAAGAAAGCTAACGATGCCAAAATTCCGGTATTTACAATTGACCGTCAATCAAATGGTGGGGAAGTTGTTACCCATATTGGTTTTGACGCACTTAAGTCTGGTAAGATTGCTGGTAACTTCTTAAAAGAAGCTCTTGGCGGTAAAGGAAACATTGTTGAAATTCAAGGTATCCTAGGAACAAACGTAGGACAGTTCAGAAGTAAAGGTTTCAATTCTGTGGTGGACGAAACTCCTGGATTCAAAGTGGTTGCAAGACAGGCTGCAAACTTTGACCGTGGTCAAGCAATGAAAGTAATGGAAGATATTTTACAAGCAAATCCTAAGATTGATGGTGTATATGCAGCAAATGATGAAATGGCTCTTGGTGCCTTAGCTGCAATCGAGGCAGCAGGCCGTCTAGATGAAATTACTCTAATCGGTTGTGATGCAGTTGATCCTGCTATTGAAGCGATTAAGGGTGGAAAATTAGAAGCAACCATTGCTGAACCACCTGTATTCCTAGGAAAAGAAGCGGTTAAGACGGCTTTGAAAATTTCTAAAAAGGAATCAGTTGATAAAGAAGTAATTCTTGATTCAACACTTGTGACTCCTAAGAACGTAAATGAGGTTAAAACTAAGTAATCGAATAATAGTTAGAGTAGTAAAAACGCATCTAACCTTGCGTTTTTACTACTTTAGAGGGAGGTTTCTTCATGTCAAAGGTTGTTGTAGTGGGAAGTTATGTGGTCGATTTAATGAGTCGTACCCCGCATCTACCAAAACCAGGTGAGACAGTTCTAGGTGGTCCATTCAAGATGGGACCTGGTGGAAAAGGTGGGAACCAAGCAACGGCAGCGGCCCGCTCTGGTTCAGAAGTAACGTTTATTACTAAATTGGGAGATGACCTTTTCGGAAGAGAGGCATTGGCACATTTTACTGCGGAAAATGTAAACACCCAGTTTATGAAAGTGGACCCTAATCAAGCGACAGGGGCCGCATTGATTGCTGTTGATGACCGGAGCGAAAATAGCATTGTGGTGGCATTAGGGGCATGCGGTACGATTACGGAGGAAGAAGTAGTTGCTGCAGAAGAAACATTCAAAGAAGCTGACGTTGTGTTAGTCCAATTAGAAACTAGTATTGAGGCAGTGGTGACAACGGTACGTCTGGCCAAGAAATGGGATGTACCGGTGATATTAAATCCTGCTCCCTATCATGAGTTTCCAAGAGAAATACTTTCAGATATTGCCTATGTTACACCTAATGAAACAGAAGCATTTGAACTAACGGGAGTAGAAGTAACTGATGAGGCATCTGCCTTAGTTGCCGCACAGAAAATCTACAGCCAAGGTGTGGGTACCGTAATTATCACTCTAGGTTCCAAAGGCGCTTACCTTTATACTGGGGGCGAAAGTGGGGAACTGGTAAATAGCTTTAAGGTTGAAGCGGTTGATACGACAGGAGCAGGAGACGCCTTTAACGGAGGATTTGCTCATGCCCTAAGCAATGGATTTTCCGTGCGTGAAGCCATGGCCTACGCCAACGCCGTTGCAGCTCTTTCTGTAACCAAAATTGGAACTGCACCTGCGATGCCATACCAACATGAAGTAGAGGAACTAATAGTAAAAAAAGTGTAAGTTAGGTGTCAGGCACCATCCGTGGACATAGGCCACGTGGAAAAGACAGCGGGCAGTGTATGCTCGCTGTCTTTTTGTTAAAAGGTACGAAAGGATAAAATTTGTCACAGCCACAGTCCTTGATAGTGTAGAATTTTATGTCTGGATCAAATGGAAAGAAGCCAGACCGATAAATAAGAAAATTTCAAATGCCCGAACCAAGAAAAAATGTGCGCGAACGGTAAATAGAAGGAGCTTCTAATGCCTGAGCCAAGAGAAAAAGTGCCCAACCGGTAAATAGTTTGTTAAATGAATAGTAATAAGCTCAGAGCCATAACCGCCATCCCACCAATTAGACCATAGATGGATAAATGTGCTTCATCATATCTTTTGGCCGCCGGCAGTAGTTCGTCTAGGGAGATGAAAACCATGATGCCCGCAACGGCAGCGAAAATGATCCCGAACATAATGTCATTTAGAAAAGGCATTAAGAATAGATAGGCCGCTAAGGCGCCAATTGGCTCTGATAAACCAGACAGGAAGGAAAGCTTAAAGGCCCTTTTTTTGTCACCTGTTGCGAAATAAACGGGAACCGATACGGCAATGCCTTCAGGAATATTGTGGATGGCAATAGCAACAGCGATGGCAATTCCGAGCGCCGGGTCCTGTAAGGCAGAAGTGAAGGTGGCGATCCCTTCAGGAAAGTTGTGTATACCAATAGCCAAAGCAGTAAAGGTTCCCATTTTTAATAAATCTGTTTTTTTTCCTGGACTAGTGGGACTATTCATATCTTCAACTGTCTTCAATTCATGGGGATTGCTTTGTTTAGGAATAAATTTATCAATACTGGCAATCAGCAGCATGCCGCCAAAAAAGCCACCAACTGTGACCCAACTACCAGGCCCTAAGCCTAAGGCGTCAACAAGGGCAACCTTTGCTTTAACAAATATTTCAATCATGGATACATAAATCATGACACCTGCTGAGAAACCAAGGGTCACCGATAAAAATTTTGTATTGGTATGGGATGTAAAGAATGCAAGAACGCTCCCAATCCCGGTTGCAAGGCCAGCAAATAACGTTAATCCAAATGCCAACAACAGATTTTCAGTCACCTTCGATTCTCTCCCTTTTTGGAATTTATTATCAAATTCTCATGAACTTTTTAATTATATTTTATATGCATTAACACAGAAATGTTTCCTGTAAGCAACAAAGGGAGAACGGAAGAAGAATAACCTAAAATAACCAAAAAAGCTGACTCTTTAAGAGCCAGCCTGCAAAGCTATTGAACTACTATTGTAATTCTAATTGATTTTTCAGTTCTGTTTGGATTCTTTGTTTTTCTTCTGGTGAAACCAAACCATAGTAGATTTTATTAATCATTGTTCCGGTTTCTTTTATTTCCATTTGTTCTATGTTTCTTCCTGCATTTCTATAGTTTTTCTGAATATCTACCATTTGTTCAAAAGTAAGATTGGTTTTAATATTTTTTCCAAGCGCATTAAAGATATCAGAAAAATTGGTTAGGCTTGATAAACTCATCCCTTCATGGATTACTGCTTGGATAATTTGACGCTGACGGGATTGCCTTCCAAAATCACCCCGCGGGTCTTCATGTCTCATTCTGGAGAAACTTAGTGCCTGTTCACCGTTTAAGGTTATTTCTCCCTTTGCAAAATGAAATCTTTCTTGGGTAAAGTCCAAGTCATTCTGAACCTTAACACCGCCAACGGCATCAACAATATCCTCAAAACCTTCCATATTAATTTGCATGTAATAGTCAATTGGGATATCGAGAAATTTCTCTACGGTATCCATGGACATGGGAACGCCGCCAAAAGCATAGGCATGGTTAATCTTATCCTCGGTACCTTTCCCTACTATTTCCGTTCGTGTATCTCGTGGGATGCTAAGCATTTTTACAGAATTGGTATTAGGATTGACCGTCAGCACAATAATTGTATCAGACCGTCCTTTGTCACCTTTCCGCTCATCGACTCCAAGCATTAAAACTGAGAAGGGATCCTTTTCCTCAAACACAACAGGTTTATCCCTTTTCACGGGAATTTCCCGTTCGATGGGTTGATGCATCGTTACCACTGCAGTCTTCAGAGACTTATACACGGTAAAGGCATAAGCGCCTACGGCAATCACAAGAATAAAAAATATAAACCCCGTTATCTTTAACCATTTTCTCTTTTTGTTTTCATTATAACGAACGGTGTGCATCTAAAAACCCCCATATATGTAAGATAGTATAGCAATTTTATTTAAGAGTAGTTCTAGTTGTAGTCGGTGAGTAGAAGACTTGGGAGAAGTGTGATGATGTTTTTGTCTAAGTTGAAAAAATTAAATCGTACGATATAAAGTACCTTTTTCTATTGTAACACCTATCGTAAAAAAATCCCATTGTTCCTTCTTTTTTATTCAAAGAAAATGAGGTGCAGTTTAAACTGCACCTCATTTATCTATCAAGGCCCTCGCAAATATCTGCATAAGCTTACCTCTACGAGTCTACTTCCTAACTGCTAATTGTCAGTACTATTGTTATTGTTGTCTTTATTTTGTTTTCGCTGCTGTTCCTGTAGGGCGTGTAGAATGTCTTGGACATCAATTTTCCCATCGCCATTAAGGTCGGATAAGCCGCCACTTCCAGGCATTGGAGGCGTAGGGCCACTTACTACTGTAGCGGGTCCTTTCGGTTTAAACGCAAAGGTAAACACCAATAGTACAAGAATAAGCAACCCTGCCACACCATCTATGATATAGAAAATCGTTGCATAATCAGACCACAATGTCTTACTGCTATCCATCTTTTTCTCGGAATTAGCAATATATTGTTTGATTTCAGAGTGATTTGGATAGATTCGCTGCACTGCCTCAAATTTCTCTAAAGCATGCTTATAATAGCCGCCCCAGTATAATTCTAGGCCTTCCTGGTAAAGCTTATCTGTTTCACTCTTCGTATTTCTAACACCGGCCTGATTCACAAATTCCTTCACCGTGTTGACTGGTACGGCAAAGTTAAAGCCTTGGACCTCTTGGCCGTTTACGGTATCACCTCTAAAGGTGAGCAATCCAATAATCTCGCCTTTTTCATTGATAACAGGGCCTCCGCTATTGCCATGAGTGGCAGCCGCATTAATTTGAATGACTGGGCTTCCTTGTTCCGTCTTTTTCGAAGTAGCAGAAATTTGCCCTGCATTCATGGAAGAAACTAAAGAAGAGTCTGGTGATAACAGGTCAGAGTCTGCTGCCGCCGGGTAACCAATGACCCAAATATTGTCTTGGTTTTGGATATTGTCTGAGTTTCCAAGTGGTAAAGTTGGCAGATTTTTGCCTTCAATTTTTAAAACAGCGACATCTTTTCCTTCATTAATTGGTGCACCGTAGCTCTTCACCTCGCCATCAAGAACGTCACCACCTGGTAAAATTACCTTTAATACCTTTTTCACACCCGTGTATTGTGTGTAGTTCAGCATATATTTATAGGCAGTATCATAATCCACTTTAAAATAGTCTGCCATAATCCCAACGAGCTGTTCAAAGGCGGCATTGGCAATGTCTTCATCTTTCATTTGCGTCGTTTCCACTACATGAGCATTTGTTACGATATAGCCATCTGAGCTGATAATTCCGCCAGAACCGGAGCCGCCAAGGACTGATTGATAGTTTAGTTGCTCCATAATGGCCATTACTTCAGAGTCATTGGGGTTGTTAAACTGCCATTCTACGACCGCGTAATCAAGAATCCGAACAACAGCCGGCTTCGTATATTCCGCTAACTTTTGCGCTTGAGCAATGTTGCCCGTCGCTGGTTTGATATTTATTAGGAAGAAGGAGGTAACAATTACTGCTATGAGGATTAAGCTTAAAGGTATGGTAAAAAGGGCCCTTTTCTTCAAAATATAATTCACCTCTTAATTGATATTTACAATGCACTCTGCAATATATTCGGATTTGGGTGAAAGGTAATATTGTACATTAAAATTTTATGAAAATTCGAGAATGACCCTGTGAGAAGGGTGTTTTTTATGACAAATTCCACAAAGGGAGGCTAATTTTTTATCAAAAGGCTTTTTTAAATTGTCTGTTGATTTCCGCTTCAATCAACAGGTGTGTCAAATCAACAAAAGGCATTAACTTAGTCAATCAAAAAAGCCCATCTCCTAAAGAGTAGGCTTTTCCTCATTATTTTCTATTGATGGATCAGCTTGGGCTTGGACATTTTCGGGTTCAATGAGTGCTCCGTCTTTGCTGAAGGTGTATGATTTTCCATTAATCGTATGTGTCCCAGTGACCATGGAGCCGTCAGGATTCAAGTAGTACCATTTTTCTTGATCCTTCAACCAGCCAGTGACCATTTCCCCCTTTGGCATCATGTAATACCATTTGGATTTATCTTTGACCCAGCCGGTCTTCATGATCCCCGCCATTGTAAGGTAATACCATTTGCCATTCACCTTAACCCATCCCGTTTGCATCACTCCGCTGGCGTCAAGAAAATACCATTTTTCCAAATCCTTAATCCAACCGGTTTGCATGACTCCACTCTCATTAAGGAAATACCATTTACTTTTTACTTTGACCCAGCCTTTTTGTTTTGTCCCATTTTTATAAAATGACCATTGACCATTTTCTTTCACCCAGCCATTTATCCAGCTTGTATAACATTTAATAAATTGATTCCATCGTGGCAATAAATTTCTTGGGCAGTTCTTGCCTGTCCAATGTTTATGCGGAACAATATGGTCACTCGCTATACTGTAGCGGTTCATTAAATATTGGACCACCTCAACTGTGTTAGAAACAGTCTTTTCGTAATTTCCATCTGCATTTACACACATTTCAATATGAATAGATGTCAAATTTCCTGAACCATTCCGTCCATCTCCAGCAGCCCAAGCCACTTCGTCAAACGGAACAGATTGAATGATTTGTCGGTCATCGACCTGCAGATGCCAGGACGCTGTGCGGTCATTTCCTCTCAGCTGTAAATTCGCATGTGCCTCTGCATCCGCCCCCGCATTGGTATTGTCTGTTTCGTGAATGGTAATAAATGTAGGAACCATCTTAATGCCCGGGCGGGTCTTTGTTTTTGAAGCAGGAATGAGTCGTTGAATAATATTCATGGCTAATCCTCTCCTTTACTTACTATTTATGCATAAATGGAGTCTTTGGACAGGGTCACGGAGCGATGAGGTGTCATTTTTGTGAAAAACTCCTCACTATTCGACAGGAATTTTTCAAAAAGACAAGAGAGAGGTATAATGGCTATAGATATCAACTTGGAGGTTTTTATGGAGAATCAATTGAAGGTTATGACAGTGTTTGGCACGAGACCGGAAGCCATTAAAATGGCTCCCCTTGTAAAAGAGCTAGAAAAATATCCAGATCAAATAAAGTCGATTGTCACGGTTACTGCACAGCACCGTGAAATGCTTGATCAGGTGTTAAATATATTTGAAATTACGCCTGACTATGACTTAAATATCATGAAGGCAAGACAATCCTTAATCGATGTGACCACGCGTAGTTTAGAGGGGCTCAATCAAGTTTTAGCGGAAGTAAAGCCTGATATCGTGTTGGTACATGGCGATACAACGACTACTTTTGTGGCAAGCTTGGCTGCTTTTTATCACCAAATACCAATTGGACATGTGGAAGCGGGCTTACGGACGCATAACAAGTATTCACCGTACCCTGAGGAAATGAACCGTCAGTTAACGGGTGTATTGGCAGATCTTCATTTTTCACCGACTGTCCAATCAAAACAAAATCTTATGGTTGAAAATAAAAAAGAAGAGTCTATCTTTATTACAGGGAACACCGCGATTGATGCCTTAAAAACAACGGTGAAGGACACGTATTCTCACAAGGTATTAGAGAAGCTGGGGGATGACCGTTTGGTGCTCATGACGGCCCACCGCCGTGAAAATACGGGTGAACCAATGGAAAACATGTTCCGCGCGATTCGTCGTGTCGTGGAGAAACACGAGGATGTTCAGGTTGTGTACCCTGTTCATATGAACCCTGTGGTACGTGAAATCGCTAACCGGGTGCTTGGGCAAAATGACCGAATTCATCTAATCGAACCACTCGATGTAATTGATTTCCACAATTTTGCTTCAAGAGCTTATTTGATCTTAACTGATTCAGGTGGTGTACAGGAAGAGGCGCCATCGCTGGGTGTTCCAGTTCTTGTTCTGCGTGATACCACGGAGCGTCCGGAAGGTATTGAAGCCGGTACATTAAAATTGGCTGGCACCGATGAGGAAACCATCTTTGGTTTAGCAGACGAGTTACTATCTGACAAAGCTGCGCACGACAACATGGCTAAGGCATCTAATCCATATGGAGACGGCTTTGCCTCAAAACGAATTGTGGAAGCCATTCTCTATCATTTTGGCAGAAACGAAGAAAAACCTGCTAATTTTGGTCCAAACAAGTAAGAGGTTGTGTTTTGTATGAAATTACTGAAAATCCATCATATTGCGGTGATTTGTTCGGACTATGATCGGTCAAAGGATTTCTATGTGCGGATTTTAGGATTGAGGCCTATTAGTGAAGTTTATCGGGAGGAACGAGATTCCTATAAACTAGATCTGGAAGTCAATGGTCACTATCAGATTGAACTGTTTTCCTTCCCGGATCCGCCGCCGCGGCCTAGTTATCCGGAAGCGGCTGGATTAAGACATCTTGCGTTTGAGGTTGAGGATATGGAGAGCGCCGTTTTCTATTTGGAAGGCCATCAAATTAAGGTTGAACCGATTCGTATAGATGATTTGACGAACAAGAAATTTACGTTCTTCGCTGATCCTGACGGATTACCGATCGAACTTTACGAGCGATAAGAGTTTACGAAAAAGAAGCAGGTAATCTCAAGTGGATCACCTGCTTCTTTTTTTATATGCGTGGTCCTTCAGGGGTGGACATCTGTTCACAAGTGGTGCCTGACACCTGGAATACCATATTCATAGGGGGACCAGGTGCCGTATCCACCGATATTCGGGTTTTGGGAATAGGGGCCATAGGGATTTAGTGGGCCGGTTACCGCTCCTGGATAACCTGGTGTGCCAAATCCTACCCCAGGATAACCTCCCATTGGTGCAGTAGAGCCTATCCCTGCTAGATGAGGGACCCCAACACCACCCAGCGCTCCTGCTCCCGGACCATATCCATAATAGCCCTGCCCAGGCCCATATCCGCCATAACCAGGCGCACCTCCACCGAGAAGTCCCGAAGAACCTAAATAGCCTAATCCGAGACCCAGGAGCCCTGATCCTAATTGCCCCAGGCCAAAGCCGGAATCAGATAGATGTCCATGATTGTGAGGGTCTCCGTGGTGAGATGGATAGTCATGATGAAACTGGTTCCCATGGTAGGATGATCCACCATGATTTGACTGACTTCCATGTTGTTGCGGGTACCAATGATGTGATGGATTTCCATGTTGAGACGGACCACCATGGCCATGTGATGGATTACCATGGTGATCCTGACCGCCACCACTATGGTAATGCTGCTGATTGCTTTGATGAGATGAGTTGCCAGAATGGTGATGGCTTCCGTGTTGTCTTAACAAGGTGTGTTGAGGCGGAACGGGCATGTGATAAGGATGATACATCATTTCTCACTCTCCTCTTTTCCTTTATCCATTAGCCTATGTTTCTTTTGCAATCTTTCTTGGGTAAAGGCCCATAACTGAAAAATACGTCTTAAGACGTAGATTTCTTTCCGTTTGTAGTCCATGGCAGGCAGGAACTTTTTCATGTATTGTGGAAGTTATAAATGGAAATATCTTTCTTTTGAAGACGTTTTTTAACAGGGAAGTGAAACATTCACTGCCTTTAATCGTATGAATAAAAAGGATATTAGTCAGGAGTCGATCTATTATGAATCCAATATTATCGTTGATTGCACGCTCATTCGTAGCTGTACCCGTTACCGTTCTCACATGGCTGCTTTGCTTTTTTCCTTTAGGCCAAGGATTCTGGGCGTCCACGTTTTTCGCTATCCTGGGTGGAATCCTTACCCATGTGGTCCTGGCGTTCTTTCAGAACATCCGCTTTTTAAAAAAACATCAGTTGTCTAGAAAAGAATACCGCTATATTCAGAAAAACTTATCAGAAGCGAAGCGGAAAATTAATCGCTTAAATAAAAATCTCTTTTCCATTCGTGACCTGTCCTCTGTGAAACAAAGAATTGATATTTTACGGATTACAAAGAAGATCCAGAAGATGACCATGAAGGAACCGAAGCGTTTTTACCAAGCAGAGCAATTTTATTTTTCCCATTTAGACTCTGTTGTCGAGCTTACTGAAAAATACAGCTTTCTTTCCTCCCAACCAAAACAAAACATGGAGATGGGGCAATCTCTTATTGAAACTCGCAGGACTTTAAATGAACTGACAAAGGTGTTGGAAGAGGACTTATATCATGTGATCTCCGATGATATTGATACATTGAACTTTGAAATTGATGTTGCCAAGCATGCGATTAATAAACAAAAAGATGCTAAATTCCCTGAAGAAAATAGGTGGAAAAAATGAGTGAAAACAACCCAATCAATTTAAATAAAAGTGGAGATTTACTAGATGATATTCTAGCAGACCCGTTTGGTGACCAAATGGAACTATCCAAACAGCCAGTCCAACAGTCAAGTGACGCCAAGCCAGTCAAATTAATTGATGTAATTCCAGCAGAGCATCGGGCAAAAGCCTACCAGATTGCGGAACAAATTGATCCGACCAACCATCAAGCTATGATTCAGTATGGAACCCAGGCGCAAGGTAAACTGTTGTCCTTCTCACATACTATGCTTGAGCATGTACAGAAGAAAGATGTCGGCGAAATTGGGGATATCATCAATGACTTAATGAAGCGATTGAATGAGGTGAATCCCGATGAATTAAAGGATGGGAAGCCTTCCTTGTTTGCGCGGATGTTTGGGAAAATTTCCGGATCGCTGCAAGAAGTGTTGTCCAAGTATCAGAAAACAGGGGCGCAAATCGATCGGATTAGTGTGAAGCTCGATCGCAGTAAAAATGTTCTTTTATCGGATATTAAGCTGCTTGAACAGCTCTTTGAGACGAATAAAGAATATTTCCATGCGCTAAATGTTTATATTGCTGCAGGAGAAATTAAGCTGGAAGAGATGCAGACAAAAACCATCCCGCAGTTGAAAAGAGCGGCGGAAGCCACAAATGACCAAATGAAGTTTCAAGAAGTGAACGACATGATTCAGTTTGCAGACCGTCTGGATAAACGTTTGTATGATTTGAAATTAAGTCGAGAAATTACCATTCAAAGTGCTCCGCAAATTAGGCTGATTCAAAATACCAACCAAGCGCTTGTTGAAAAAATTCAATCGTCGATCATGACGGCGATTCCATTATGGAAAAATCAAGTGGCCATCGCATTGACATTAATTCGCCAGCGCCATGCAGTTGAGGCACAAAAGCAAGTATCGAAAACAACCAATGAGTTGCTGTTGAAAAATGCAGAAATGCTTAAGACCAATACCATTGAAACGGCAAAAGAAAACGAGCGTGGTCTCGTTGATATCGAAACTTTAAAGAAAACTCAAGAAAGCTTGATTTCCACACTGGAAGAAACGATGCGAATACAGGAAGAAGGTCGCCACAAGCGCCGCCTCGCCGAACAAGAACTGGCCACTATGGAAAACGACCTTCGCCTCAAACTACTCGAAATCAAAGGCAAATAAAAACACCCCGCTGCTTACCAAAGCAGCGGGGTGTTTTTGGTTTACTGTGTCCACGGTAGGAAGTATAAAATTCGACTTCGAGAATTGTCCAGCTCCAGCGCCTAGCCCCTCGGGTCAAATAACCTTCTGCAATAAAAGCCAAAGAGCGACTTTTCTTGCAGAAGAACATTTGCCTGTCGGGGCTGATCAAGGCGCTTCCGCTTTTCTTGGTGCCTGACACTCACAATGACACCCGCAATTAGTTGTTTACCGGGGTTGCTTTTAGGTATTCTTCAAGGGTGATGCCTCGGTTGGTGATTTGTTTGGCGATGGATTTTCCAACGTAGCGGAGGTGCCAGGGTTCATATTTGTAACCAGTAACAGCGTCTTTGCCATTTGGGTAGCGGATGATGAAGCCGTATTCAGCTGCATGCATTTCGAGCCAATTCGCCTCCGGCGTTCCCGCGAAGCAATCCTCTGCTGCACATTTTCCATCACCCCCAGTCACATCGATGGCAAGCCCTGTCTCATGTTCACTAGTGCCTGGAATGGCACTATAGGTTCTGGCTGCTTCGTATCCATCTAGACTCACGTAATAATTGAATAAAACTGTTTGGGCCTGATGAGACCTGTAAGCAGAAACACCAAGAAGATCGACGCCATCCTCTCTTGCCCCAGCAAACAATTTTTCAATGGCCTCCGCTGCTTTTTCCCGCAATTTTCGTTTCTCTGTCTTTTTTTCAAACGTAAATGGAATATCTGGATAGACTAAATCAGTTGGGGTATAACCATCAGGAAGTTTATGGTTCTTATTGATCAAAACAGGAATGGCTTCAGGAGAGGAAACCACTTGAAGTGCCTCATCTTCAGGATGGACGCTCTTTTTTTTATTCGCAGACTTATTCGCACTAATTGGTTGATTGTTCCACTTCTCCTCGTCATTTTGCGTAAAATGATTTTTCAATGAGCAGCCCGCAACGACAAATACCAAAATGATTAAAGATACAACAGTAACTTGCAATTTTGACATGGCAAACGTCCTTTTATAAATAATTCACTTCATTTACCATCATGGACACGATAAAAGACTTTAAAACGTCCTTAATCAATTCAGTCCATATAAGCTCGATCATGAATTACTTTTCTGTTTACTCATGTTTTTTTATTTTGAGTAGCTAAATTAGTAATTTGTCCCAATAGATAGGTCTAAAGACTCTTTTTTAAAATAATTATGTTGCTTATGATTTTTATAAACACATAAATCGTACGAAACGGCAAAACCATTGAAAAATGGTGACGCAAAACTAAAGGGGCTACTGTTTCATGACAATGCCAGCCAGTTACCGAACACGACTTACTCCGTCGATTTATGTAAACCACAATTGAGGAGGTTTTCATGTGTTAAAATTGTTGATGAAGGGTATGTACTACTATCATTTATTCCAACACCGTCACAACGAACTGCTGCAACAGGATTGCCTATGTGCAGAGTTAAAAATGAAACTTAAGGTAAAAGCGACATATCATTATAGTAAGGCATTGGAGCTTGTTTCCAAGATGCAGACGCTGCCACTATGATTAAAAAGGAAAGCCTAGGCTCAAGTTAGCCTAGGCTTATTAAATAACTTAGAGAATTGTCTAGCTCCAGCTCCCAGCGACTAGTGGCCATCCCACTCCTCCCTACGATAAGTCAACATCGAATAGCAAACTACGCTATTCGTATTTCCTTTATCTCAGTCGGAGCGGGCCCCTGGCCATACGTCGCTAAACGGTCGCTTCCGCATTTCAGTGAGACATTGTTTCACTTCCGTCATCATGGCCGTCTTTAGTGACCTTCAGCACGCCAACAGCACCTTTTGTCGCATGATTGAACTGATGGGTAACGAATGGATAGCTGCCTTCTTTTGTTACCGTAAATTCCACAACCGCTCCGCCACTTGCTGCAAGCAGGACGGTTTGTAGTCCTTTCATTCGGTTATACGGATTTCCGTCCATATACACATCATCAAAAAGGGTACCGACGACATGGAAGCTGCTGACTTCATTCGGACCAACGTTCATCACATAGAACCGTACTTTATCCCCCACTTTTGCAAGCAGCGGTTTGTCAACAAGGGCACCAACCGTACCATTTGTATTGGTATCCCCATCTTTTAAAGCTTTAGCTGAAAAAACTACATATTTTGGTGTGCCATTTGTAAAATCGTCTAAGTCATTGTATTTATACCATTCATTCTGAACAATAACGAATTCGCGGTCGACTTCTCCATCCGTTGGATAGCCTGTTTTCGGTTTGACGATAATCGTCCCATGCATCCCGTTCGCAATATGAGCGAGAACAGGTTTGGTTCCGCAATGATACATAAACACCCCAGGATTATCGGCTGGGTAGCTGAACGTTCCCGTTTGGTTTGGCATCACATTAGCAAAATCGGTAGATGGTGCGGCATGTACTGCGTGCAAATCCATGCTATGTGGAATGGATGGATCCATGTTTTTTAAGGTAAAATTGATTTTATCCCCCTGGTTGACAACAATGACAGGTCCAGGTGCTTCGCCATTAAACGTCCATGCTTTATACATATCACCTTTAGAAATTTCAATATCCGTAATTTGAGCAGTCATTTCCACGTTTACTTCATGCTCACCGATGCGAGTTATTTTTATTGGAGTTGGTTTCTGATTCAAATGCTCATGGGGTCCGAAAACTTGTGCAGTAGTGTTTTTACTTGCATCATCTTTAACTGCTTTTTCACTTGTAGAATCTGTTTTACCACAGGCACTTACTAACATGACAGAAGAAACGAGAATTGCTGCAAATTTTGCGATCTTACCCATTTAAATCTCCTCCATTTATCCCCTAATTGTTTTGTCTACGCTTTCATTTTACTTCTTGGAAAAAACCCCCTAGTGATAATAATCACTCATTCAACCTTCTATAGTGAACTTTTTGTGAATTAGTGAGCAAACTCGCATTTGCACTGTGTTAATGCTAAATAATCCCATGGTTAAATGGATACTCTATACCTATAAGGAGGGATATTTTTATGAAAGATAAAGGTGACAATATAAGTGAAGGGCTGAATCAAATATTTGAAATCATTAACGCTAAGGGCGATGAGGGAGAGCTTAGAGAGATTGTTGAAAAAGCAGATTCAGCCAGCATGGATAAAAAGGAACTAGTAGAGTAACAAATGTAAGGGACCTAGTTATCATTAATTAGGTCCTTTGACTATACCCAATATCATTGTGGGTAAGTGGGATAAAATTGTGAATAAGTCTGAATTTTTGGGGATATCTGCATTTGAAGCTGTGGATATAAGTTGGATAAGTATAAATTCCCACTAAGCTAGTTACAGTGTTGTGGATAAAATTGTTGATAAATGTGGATAATTATTATTTTTCTGTTGATAAACCTTGTTCTTGTGTGGATATTTTGTATAAAACTGTGGATAGACCTGTGGACTTATTTATTCGATGTAGTGACTTTCCGATTAGGCCTAAAGCGGCATGGACGTTTAATAATGAATTATATATGATTTTCTTATACCGTATTTACCTCAATTATTCATCCCACCATAGACCCTCAAACATTCAATTACCCACATCAATGACCAGACAAACTTTCTATTTTTATAAAAATAAAAAAAGGGAGAGGTTTTATGAATCTATTTTTTAGAAAGAAGTACTTTTTTGCAGCAATCATTGTGGTACTCATTTTATCAAGTGTTCCCTTGATTGGTTCAGGAAATGCAGAAGCACAGGAGTCAAAGGTAAAGGATTTAGTGGTTGACCTAAATGTACCCCAAGTAACAAGAGAGGTAAAAGACAAACAAATCAAATTAAACCCTTTACATGTGTATCAGGATGGACGCTTCATGTTGGCATCAAAATCAAAGTGGAAATCTTCGAATAAAAACGTAGCTACTGTCAATAAAGATGGCCTGGTTACCTTAAAAGGGCACAAGGGAAAAACCTTTATTTCTGTAAGTGAAGGGCGGTTCTGTGATCGAATTTCCATTCAATATAAGGAAAATCAAATTCTCGTAAAAAAAGAAAAAGGTTCCCGCTATGACCTTATCGGCCAGGCGTTGAAACAAATGACGATGGAGGAAAAAGTCGGGCAAATGCTGATGCCGGATTTCCGCAAATGGAATAACGTGAATGTTACGGAAATGAAGCCTGAAATTGCCCAACTGGTAAAAGATTATCACCTTGGCGGCGTCATTCTATTTCGGGAAAATACGGTAACAGCGGATCAAACAACCAAGCTAGTCAGTGCCTATCAAGAAGCATCAGAAAAATACGGCATGTTAATCTCAATTGACCAAGAAGGCGGGATTGTCACACGCCTTCAGACAGGAACCGATTTTCCTGGGAATATGGCAATTGGAGCCTCACGTTCTGAAGAGGTAGCCGAAAAAATCGGCAAAGCGATTGGGGAAGAACTGGATGCATTAGGTATTAATATGAATTTTGGACCTGTTTTAGATGTAAATTTGAATCCGGATAATCCAGTCATCGGAGTTCGTTCATTCGGGGAAAATCCAGAGTTAGTAGGGAAGTTAGGCAATGCCTATATCAACGGTCTTCACCAAACAGGAACGGCTGCTACTGCGAAGCACTTTCCAGGACACGGGGACACCTCGGTGGATTCTCATTTAGGCATTGCGGAAGTGCCGCATGATATGGAGCGTTTGAAAAAGGTGGAATTAGTACCGTTCCAAATGGCTATGGATGCCGGTATTGACGCCATCATGACAGCACACGTTACTTTTCCAAAAATAGATGATACAAAAGCTATTTCGAAAGCGGATGGTTCAGAAATTGCAGTTCCTGCCACCTTATCCAAAAAAGTATTAACGGGATTAATGCGTGAAGAAATGGGTTATAAGGGAGTCATTGTGACAGACGCAATGGATATGGGGGCCATTTCCAAGCATTTTGGTCCGATAGATGCGGCCATTCGTGCGGTTCAAGCAGGTGCGGACATTCTTCTCATGCCGGTTGGAGTGGCTGAAGTGGCAAACGGCATATATGAGGCAGTGAATGCTGGTGACATTTCAACGGATAGATTGGATCAATCAGTGGAGCGCATTTTAACATTGAAACTAAATCGAGGTATTGTGAAGGCCGAGGAAGAAAAGAGCTTAGATCAGAAAGTGGCAAATGCCATGCAAATAGTCGGCTCGGCTGAGCATAAAGCAGTAGAAAAGGAAGCAGCAGCAAAATCAATTACCTTAGTAAAAAATAACGGGGTGCTTCCGCTAAAGGCAGTAAATGAAGATAAGATTGCGGTGGTCGGGGGTTCGGGCTTCTACATGAATGTACTCGCTGACGAAGTGAAAAAGCATCATGAAAATGTGACGTATATTAATACTTCAAAGAAGTTGACATCAGCGCAACTTGCCCAAATTCAAGATGCTAAATATATCATTGCTGGAACGTATACTTCGTCAGTAAGCGGCCGGGCACCTACAGCAGATCAAATGGTAATGGCGAACCAGCTAATTGCTACGGGTATTCCTGTTGTGGCGGTGAGCGCTAGAAACCCCTATGACATCATGTCCTATCCAACAGTTGCAGCCTATCTTGTCCAATATGGCTTCAAGCCAGCTAGCTTTGAATCATCAGTGAACACTATTTTCGGTGAAAACCAGCCAACAGGCAAGCTGCCGGTGACCATTTACAACCAGGATGGTAGCGTATTATATGGCTATGACCATGGATTAGAATATTAACATTATTTGGGGACAGTCCCCCGCTGCGTTAAAGCGCCGGGGGACTGTCCCCTTATTTGTATTTAAATGACATTTGTCATCTCAATTTGGTGACATTCCTTACTAAAATCTCACACCTCCGAATCGTACAATGAAATCAAGAAAGCAGGAGGTGTTTGAAATTGAACGAAATTTTACGTTTAACGAAGGTGACAAAGTCATTTCAACATAAAAAGGCTGTGAATGAGGTTAGCTTTACAATTGGCAAGGGGGAGGTAGTCGCAATTCTTGGTCCAAATGGCGCCGGGAAAACAACCACCATCTCTATGATCCTAGGCTTGCTCAAGCCATCAGCTGGAGAGGTAACCCTTTTTAACCACCAGCCTCATGAAAAGAGGGTTCGTGAAAAAATCGGCACGATGCTTCAAGAAGTCAGCGTCATGCCAGGACTGAAGGTACGCGAAATCCTAGAGCTGATCCGCAGCTATTACTCAATGCCGTTAGCAATGGAAGAACTCATCAAGCTAACCGGTTTGACAGAGCAAGACTTAAAGACGCGGGCGGAAAAATTGTCGGGAGGGCAAAAGCGCCGCTTAAGCTTTGCCCTCGCCCTTGCAGGAAATCCAGAACTCATCATCTTTGACGAACCCACCGTAGGCATGGATATTACCGCGAGAAATCGCTTTTGGCAAACCGTTCGCATGCTTGCCGCACAAGGAAAAACAGTTATTTTCTCCACCCATTATTTACAGGAAGCTGATGATGCGGCTGACTGGATTCTTCTTTTTAAAGACGGCAGTATCGTCGCTGACGGAACACCAGAACAAATCAAAGCGAGAATCACAAAGCAATCCGTCTCTTTTATGGTTGACCCGGAACGCTCATTGGAGACTTTGTATCAGCACAGTGTAATTGATGACATCTATCGAAAAAATAACCGGGTGTTCGTGCAAACATCTAATACGGATAAGGTTTTGGAACTCATTTTTCAAGAGAAATTGGGAGCACATGACATCCAAATTGAACGTGGAAAGCTAGAGGAAGCGTTCGAGCAACTGACTAGCGAAACAAAGGAGGCAATATAAATGAAAACATTTCAAATGCAATGCAAAGTCGAAATCATCAGGGTTTTAAGAAATCGGTATTTTGTCTTCTGGTCACTCGTCATGCCGATTGTCTTCTATTATATTTTTACCAACCTAGTGAATTCGGATGTGCCGAACAAAGCCGAATGGCAAGCCCACTATCTAATGTCAATGACCGTATTTAGCGTAATGGGTTCATCCATGATGACGCTTGGTATCCGTATGGTACAGGAGCGCTCGCAGGGCTGGTCCACATTCATTCGTATCACGCCTTTATCTGACACGGTCTACTTTGCGGCGCAAATGATTGGTCAAAGTGTGATTCACCTTCTCTCGATTACGATTATTTTTATCGCAGGTGCTTTAATTAATGACGTTTCATTAACAGCAATGGAATGGATTATGAGCGGTATCTGGATTTTGCTAGGCTCACTGCCGTTCCTAGCGATTGGTACACTTATTGGCATGATGAAAAAAGTAGAAACAGCAGCCGGAATCAGTAATGTCCTTTACATGGTACTTGCTGTGGCTGGGGGCTTATGGATGCCGCTGGAAGTCATGCCTAAAATGATGCAATCGATTGCTAAATGGCTTCCTTCCTACAATTTCGGTAACGGTGCATGGGAAATTGTCCGTGGTAACATGCCTGATTGGAAAAATATTCTTATTTTAGTCGCCTACTTAGCCGTATTCATGCTACTATCGAAATATATTAGAAGAAAACAAGAAGCGGTGTGATGTGGTGTGAATTTCTCTATTTTTCCAAGACAATTTGGATTCTTTCCTTATATGTTTCTAATATATCTAGGGTTTCCTATCTACTATTTAACAAAGGAAGCAGGAATGAAGCAGCTCATAGGCTATCTAATGGTGTTGCTTTTCTTAGTAACGTACCGCCAGCTTTATTTTTTAATGGGGAAAAAAAGCTTCTCGTACTGGCTGGCGATGCAACTATTGATTGTGTTTTCCTTTAGTCTGTTTTATCACTTAAACTACATGTTTTTAGGTTTTTTCCCGGCGAATTTCATTGGCTGGTATCAGGATAAGAGGTTGTTTAAAAAGGGGCTCGTTAGTTTAGTTATCGTTCAACTGCTTCCATTTATCATTCATGTAGTGCAGACAGGTTCATACTTCAACACCAAAGAGATGATTTATTATGTTCCGTTCCTTATCATCATGTTGATTTCTCCATTTGGCATTCGTTCGATGAATCGTAGAATGGAGCTGGAAAAAGCTCTCGACAAAGCGAACCAAAAAATTGAGGAATTGGTGAAGCGTGAGGAGCGAGTACGGATTGCCCGCGATCTCCATGATACACTCGGGCATACGTTGTCCCTTCTCACATTAAAGAGTCAGCTTGTTCAACGGTTGACTGCGGTTGATCCAGAACGGGCACGTCACGAGGCAAAGGAAATGGAAGTCACCTCCCGTGCGGCACTTAAGGAGGTGCGCGAGTTGGTATCGGATATGCGAGCTTCGACCATTGCAGAAGAGCTCATCCAAGTACAGCAAATTATACGAGCGGCTGGAATTACCTATCAGTACGATGGCGAGGTTAATTTTTCAACAATTTCTTCCTTCACGCAAAATATTATCGCCATGTGTGTGCGGGAGGCCGCGACTAATGTGGTGAAACATAGCCGTGCTACCCATTGTTCCATTTCTATCAAGCTTCTTTCTGAAAAAATGACCATCGTCATCAGGGATGACGGGATGGGTGTAAGCACCAGTCGAGCGTTTGGGAATGGTTTGCGGGGAATGGAAGAGAGGCTTGCGCTTGTTGAAGGTGGACTGACTCTATCCAATCATAATGGTGCCGTCTTGGAAATAACGGTGCCAATTATTAAAAAAGCAGAGGGGGCAGCGGGATGATCCGCTTATTTATTGCAGAAGACCAACGCATGTTGTTGGGAGCGCTTGGCTCCCTCTTGGATTTAGAGGTTGACATGAAGGTTGTGGGCCAGGCGATGAATGGAGCCGATGCTCTTTCCACGATTTTGGAACTGGAGCCAGATGTTTGCTTAATGGATATTGAAATGCCTGTGATGAACGGACTTGAGGTGGCAGAGGAGCTCGCACGCCGGGAGGCTTCCTGCAAGGTTATTATCTTAACCACGTTTGCTCGACCGGGATACTTCGAACGGGCCGTGAAAATCGGCGTCCATGGCTACTTGCTGAAGGACGGAGAGATCGACGAGCTGGCAGATGCCATTCGTAAGGTGATCTCTGGAAAACGTGTGTTCAGTCATGAGCTCGCATTTACGGTAATACGGGAGGAGAATCCGCTCACTACGAAAGAACAAGAGATTTTAAGATTAGCAGCTTTAGGTAAAACAACAAAAGAAATTACATCTGAACTCTATTTATCTTCTGGTACTATTCGCAATTATATCTCCGAAATCATTCACAAACTAGACGCCAAAAATCGAACCGAAGCCGCCGCCATCGCCGAAAAAAAGGGCTGGTTGTAGAGAACAGTTTTATTTATAGAGTAGTAATCCGGTCCCAATTCTAAGTTGGGCCGGTTTTTTTATTTTGGGGACAGTCCCCCGATGCGTTAAAGCGCCGGGGGACTGTCCCCTCAAGCCGTGGACAACTACCCATTTATTGCCCTTTCTATGTTGGACAACCTTCCTTCAAATAGGTACAAGAATAAATTAATACTAGTTCGTAAGGGGGGAAGAAAATGGTACGAAAGGCAATTATTCCTGCAGCAGGGTATGGAACAAGAACCCTGCCGATCACGAAGGTACTGCCCAAGGAGATGCTGCCGATATGCGGGAGACCGGCAATTGACTATCTAGTTGAAGAGGCAATCAAATCAGGAATTGAGCAAATCCTAATAATAGTGTCGAGGTCAAAAAATATGATACTTGATTACTATGACAGGTCAGTAGAATTGGAAACTTATTTAGAGGAAAAAGGAAAGAACCATTTATTAAAAGAAATCAGCCTACCAGATGTACATTTTCAATATGTTCGGCAATCCTATGCACGCGGTTTAGGAGAAGCCATACTGCTTGGTAAACACTTTGTAGGGGATGAACCGTTTGCAGTTTTGCTACCAGATGAGATTATTCTTACTGACAAGCAGCCGCCATTAAGTCAGTTAATTGAGATGTTCAAAGAATTTAAGGGAAATGTTATCGGTGTCAAAAAAACGGATCCATCCCTATTAAAAAACTACGGAGTCATTCAACCTCAAGCACTGAGGGAAAAAGAATACACCATCAAGGACATCGTCGAAAAACCACAGCAAGCACCCCCGTCAGATTTAGCTGTAATCGGAAGGTATATATTTAACCCTTCCATCTTTCATTATCTTGAAACCGTCTCACCGGGCGTAGGGGGCGAAATTCAACTGACAGATGCCATTAAATTGATGTCCCAGGATTATACAAGCTATGCTCTAGAGATACAAGGTCAAAGCTATGATATTGCTAAAAGCACGGAGTACGTGAAACTGATTAATTATTTATGTGGACCTAAGGAGGATTAAAATATAGTGAAAATCTTAATCGTCGGTACAGGATATGTAGGAACGACGACGGGTCTGATTTTTTGTGAGATGGGTCATCAGGTAACAGGGCTTGATTTAGACGAAACCAAAATTAAAGCGCTGGAATCTGGTAAACTACACTTTTATGAACCGGGACTTGAAGACCTGTTAATTAAGCATCTCGCTGCGAAAAATATTTCTTTTACAAAAAAGACTAAAAAGGCCGTTAAAGAAAATGATGTTATATTCATTTGCGTCGGCACACCTCAAGGCACAGATGGAAGTGCAGACCTTACTTTTGTGAAAAATGTGGCGGAATCCATTGGAAAGAATATGGACAACTATAAGGTGATTGTCACGAAGAGTACGGTGCCGGTTGGTACGGCAGAGCTGGTTACGAAGTGGATCAGCGAATCACAAAAGGACAAAATTCCTTTTGATGTCGTCTCCAACCCCGAGTTTCTACGTGAAGGGTCAGCTGTCCTAGATGCACTAAACCCGGACCGCATTGTTATTGGTACAACAAGCGAAAAAGCACGAGGCATAATGAGAGACCTTTATAAAGACTTTCACTGTCCAATCGTCGAAACGAACCCTAGGGCTTCCGAAATGATAAAGTATGCCGCTAACTCCTTTCTCGCCCTAAAGATATCCTATATTAACGAGTTAGCTAGATTGTGTAATAGACTTCAGATTAATGTGAATGATGTTTCAAAGGCGATTGGATTGGATCACAGGATTGGCCCTCATTTCCTTAATGCCGGATTAGGCTATGGAGGTTCTTGTTTTCCTAAAGATGTGAGCGCATTAATCCAAATAGCGAGACAAAACGGGCGACCGTTGTCCATATTAGAAAGCGCCGCTACAGTGAACAAAGAACAAACAGATTATTTTATTGAAAAAATCAAGCAGGCTCTCGGAGGAAATCTCCAAAGTAAAACGATTGCTGTTCTAGGAGTAGCGTTTAAAGCTAACACCGATGACACGAGGGAGGCCCCAAGTCTCGTTATTATCAAACAATTATTAGAAGAGAAAGTGAATCTTAGGGTACATGATCCGATTGTAAAGTTAGCAAGCGGGCAGTTCCCGACAGTAGCAGAAACGGTAACGGGGGCGGATGCGGTTGTTCTTTGTACTGACTGGGACGACTATAAAGCCCTCGATTGGGCTAGTCTTAAACCGTTAATGAATCAACCTTATATATTCGATGGAAGGAACATGATTGATAAGAGCTTGGTCGAAAACCTGGGATTTAACTACCTAGGGGTAGCAAATCATTAATATCTTCGCAAAAAAAGAGCATAGATGAATGCTCTTTTTTGTGTTATCCCGTTATTTCTGGCTTTGCAATACCAGCTGCAGCCCTAAACCAATATAAATGGCTCCAACGACTTTTCCCTGCCACCGAGTGAACTTACTATTCTTATTAGAAAAAAATCGTTTCCCAATTGAACTTGTAAGAAAGGCTAAGAGGGTCGTATACAAAATGCTCATCAGCACAAATGTAAGTCCAAGAATTAATAGTTGATATACAACAGGTGTGCCGTTAGGATGAACGAACTGTGGCAGGAAAGCTAAGAAAAAAAGCGCTGTTTTTGGATTAAGCAGCTCAATAAGCAATGCCTGACGAAATGATACCGAAGGATCAGTCTTTATTGTATCGGTTACTGGCTTTTCTTCGAGGGCTTTCGTTTTCTCGAGTAACGATTTGATTCCTAAGAAAATCAAATAGGCAGCACCTAAATATTTTACGATCTCAAAAGCTAAAGCGGATGTCATTAAAATGGCTGACAGACCTAGAACAGCCGCAACGGTATGAATTAAATCTCCGACAGCTATTCCCACTCCAGTAATGATGCCTGCTTTTCTACCGCCCTTTGCTGTTTGTGTGACAGTGAGTAAAACAGCAGGCCCAGGAATCAGGAATAATACTAAAACAACTAATATGAAAGTAAGCACACTCTCTCACCTCTGTTGCGCAATTTATCTATTATTATACTATATTCAAGCACCTATAATTGGAAAAATAAACAAGTAGACATATATTTATTTTGCTGTTAGTATTTAGGGACTGTCAGCAAAACAAGATGAATTTCAAAAACAGATTAATTATTTGTTGACAAGAATGGTTGATAAGTAGTATAGTATAAAAGTTGTCGCTGATAACTATTAACCTTTTAGAAAAAAGAAAATAGTTATTGACAACAGCGGATGAAAAATGATAAGATGTTAAAGTTGTCTCATCAAATTGTTCTTTGAAAACTAAACAAACAAAAACGTCAACAAACAAAAATTATTAGTTTCTTATGAAACTAAGCCAACGTA
>NZ_JBDGJV010000011.1:0-172473 GCF_057656715.1 Neobacillus sp. Soil_C_43 | reverse complement strand
TTTCTTGGTCGAAAACATTGTAACACGAGTCATGATGATGACCTATTTTCTTTTTACACAATTATATGGACTTAATCTCCCCAGAAGGCAATACGGTCGCATAGACCCCGTCTAAGCGACCAAAATCAATCTCCAGAAGGCAATACGGTCGCATAGACCTCGTCTAAGCGACCAAACCCCTTCTCCAGAAGGCAGTACGGTCGCATAGACCTCGTCTAAGCGACCTAATTCATTTCCACCAGGCAATTAAGGCTCTTAGAAAAGGAAAACCGGTCCTTAGAAGAGTTCTACGAGCCCCAAGAGGTAATGGAAATGGCGAACCGGTAACGTGGGTCATTCTCGTTCAATACAAATTAATAAAGCTAACAAAAAAAGCTGGTGGAAGTGAGCATCATACACTTTTCACCAGCTTTATTTTATTTCTCCCCCTGGAGACTCTCCTGTCGAGGCATCTTCTTGTTTGTCCGGTTTGCACATACGATCGAGTAGAAAACCAGCAAACACCATAAACGCAATCGGAATTGAATAATTTAAAACATGAATCACAGTCATAGCATCAAACACCACCTTTTATTTTGAATATTAATAATATTTAGTATATTTATATGTTGTTTATATTATATGTTATCTGTCACATTTTAGACAAATTTCATTAACATAAATCCTTGTTGTTCAGCCGTCCCTTCAAATAGCAAAATGTTTTTCTATTTTTTAACAGGATTTTCAAGATTCGTATCGTAATAGTTATATGAGTAGGGAATATTATGAAATTTTGACTTGCTTAACAAAGGACCTTAAGGAGTGGATGCTAACAATGAACAAACAGGAAGCAATCATTTTTGATATTCTCTGTATTGGTGGAGCGAATGTAGACCGTAAAATTCAGGCGCTTAAACAGTTGGAGTATGGAACATCAAACCCAGCCATAAGCTCATTGTCACGGGGCGGAGTCGCAAGAAATATAGCAGAAAACTCAGGCCGGATAGGTCTCAAAACATCTCTGTTTGCTTATGTTGGCTCAGATCCTGAAGGAGAATGGCTACTAGAAAACACTAAAGACTTTGTGGAAGTAAGTCCTACACAAATCATACAAGGAAAATCTACCGGCACTTATACTGCCGTACTTGATCCATTAGGTGAAATGGAAATCGCACTAGCTGACATGGCTATATATGATGAAGTGAAAGAATCCATTTTTGAAGATATATGGACGTATATTGAACAATCAAAAATGATTTTATTAGACACAAACTTTCCAAAAACCATCATTCAACAAGTAATTACTGACTGTAAAAACTTCATGAAGCCTATTTGTATTGCTACAGTTTCCGCTCCGAAAACAGAAAAGCTTCCAGCATCCCTTGAGGGTGTAACCTGGCTAGTGGCCAACCATAAAGAGGCAGAGGCGTTATCCAACCTAGAAATCAAATCAGAAGGTGACTTCTACCAAGCAGCTGAAGTCATTTTGAAAAAAGGTGTGGAGAAAGTAGTTATTACTCGAGGTGAGAAGGGATTAATTTATTATACAAAGGCTGGCGAAGCGGGGGCTTTACTACCTCCGACTGTTCCGATTGTAGATGTAACGGGGGCTGGCGACTCACTCATTGCCGGAATTTTATTTGGCTATCTTAAGGGGCTGAATACCGAAGATTCATGTAAAATTGGTCTTTCCTGTTCATTGATTACCATAAATTCAAATGAAACGGTAAATCCCAAATTAAACCAGCAAACCTTACTTGAAACGTATCAGAAATACTTCAGTAAAGGGGTCACCAAGCGATGAACCAAGAATACCTGTCCTTTTCTGAGGAAGTACTTAAAGCCAAAAGAAAAGGTAAGCCCATTGTTGCACTTGAATCGACGATTATTTCACATGGGATGCCGTACCCTCAGAATGTAGAGACTGCAAGAGAAGTAGAAGAAATTATCCGGCAGAATGGGGCTGTACCAGCTACCATTGCCATCATTAATGGGAAAATCAAGATTGGTTTATCTGAAGAGGATTTAGAATTTTTAGGCACTAGTAAGGAAATCATGAAAGCAAGCCGGCGGGACCTCCCCTACTTAATCGCAGCACAAAAACATGGGGCCACAACGGTAGCAGCGACCATGATTTGTGCACAAATGGGTGGTATTAACGTGTTTGTGACAGGTGGTATTGGCGGTGTTCACCGCGGGGCAGAAGTAACAATGGATATTTCAGCTGACTTACAGGAATTAGCAAAAACAAATGTAGCAGTCGTTTGTGCTGGAGCAAAATCAATTCTTGATTTAGGGTTAACGTTGGAGTATTTAGAAACCAACGGAGTGCCCGTCATTGGTTATCAAACAGAGATTCTGCCAGCTTTTTATACGAGAACAAGTCCATATAAAGTGAATTTCCGAGTGGATTCCCCAGAAGAAGCGTCAGCATTAATGAAGGCTAAATGGGATTTAGGGTTACAAGGTGGGATCGTCATTGCCAATCCGATACCAGAACCCTATGCTATGGATGAAACTGTAATCAATAAGGTTATAGAACTTGCTTTAAACGAGGCCAAAAGTAGGGACATACATGGTAAAGAGGTCACACCTTTTCTCTTAAGCAGAGTAAAAGAGCTAACAGAAGGGTCAAGCCTAGAAGCAAATATTGCACTAGTGAAACATAATGCCAAAATAGGTGCTCTTATAGCAGCAGTAAAAGGCGATAAATAAGCATACATTTTAAAGGGAGGATTTGACCTAATTTCCTTCCTTTTTTAATTTCCTCTCCTAAAAATGGTAGTAAAAGGAATTTTTTGTAGAAAAATAGGATAATTTGTGTATAAAAATAGTTCGAAAATTATAAAAAAAAGACAAAAAACAACAACCTATTATAAAAGGACTAGATATAATGAACATATCATTTAGTATTAAGTCATTTTACCTAAACAAATAGTAGAAAAATGAAAAAATGTAATACTTAAGTTGCAGTCGAAACAGAAAAGGGCAAACCTGTTGAAAAGTAGGGACGCAAAGCCGAGGATCTAAGGCAGGCATTTCATGCTATGATGGCCGGGTTACCTGGAATACTATGTGTATTTTAGGGGGAGAAAAAATGATAATTGCAGAGAGAGACGTGGATGTAATTGATCAGGAATGGATGGCGCTCATATTAGAAGCAAAGGAACTTGGCTTATCTATTACAGATGTTCGTGAATTCCTTCTCCAAGATGGTCAAAAGAACTAACTTGGTACATATTAAAAAAGCATTCTACAGAAGAGGTTTCTTTTGTAGAATGCTTTTCTTCTTTATAGAAAAAAATTATTCGTTACTACTATTTTGATTTATTCTCCACTTATTAAATTCCAGGAAGTCACGAAATTGCTCTTTTGAAACACCAGATCCCATTGCTTCTTTAACTAAATTCATCCATTCACTGTCTAACTCATCCTTATTAATTTGCTCATGGATAAAATGTTCAACGGGTAAATTTAATACGGCTGCAATTTTCTCAAGAAATTGTATAGATGGATTTTTTTGCAGGTTTCTTTCAAGAGAGCTTAAATAAGACTTAGCGACGCCAGCTTGCTCTGCAAGTTCGGAAAGAGACATCCTCTTTTCTAAGCGAAATTTTTTTACGCGGTCACCAATCATTCCATTCACACACCTATTAAACATATTTATATGTTAATTCTACCAAAAAGAATGAAAAAGTACCATATTAAGAACAAAGGAATATGACAAAATAGTGAATATAATAAAATGATTATCCAAAAAAGCCCAATAATAACAAGTTCTTTTGAAAAATTGGCGGATTCGAGTTACTATTAATAGTGTTTCCAAAAGAGAATATAGTTTAATGCGAACCGTAAAGCATACTATACATAAAAATATTCAAAAAGGCAGGGAAAAGAATGATTGTCCTGAAATCACAACGTGAAATTGAAGCGATGAAAAAGGCTGGAGAAATCCTTGCGGCCTGTCATAAAGAAATTGCTAAATTAATTAAGCCAGGTGTAACTACTTGGGAAATTGACCAGTTTGTCAATAAATTCTTAAGCGAACACAAGGCCACACCCGAGCAAAAGGGATATAAAGGCTATGAATATGCAACATGCGCAAGTATCAATGATGAAATATGTCATGGCTTTCCAAGAAAAGAGCCCTTAAAAGAAGGAGATATTGTTACGATTGATATGGTAGTCAATTATAATGGTGCCTTAGCTGATTCTGCGTGGTCTTATGCGGTAGGAAATATTTCGAAAGAAACAGAGCATTTATTAAAAGTGACAAAGGAAGCATTATATAAAGGTATTGAGCAAGCGGTTGTAGGCAATCGAATCGGTGATATTGGTCATGCGATCCAAACCTATGTGGAAAGTGAAGGTTTATCGGTTGTAAGAGACTTTATTGGACACGGCATTGGTGCTGTGATTCATGAGAAACCGGATGTTCCTCATTATGGGCTGCCAGGAAAAGGGGCAAGAATTAAAGAGGGAATGGTCTTTACGATTGAGCCGATGGTAAATATCGGTCACTATCAAACGAAGATGGATACAAATGGCTGGACCGCCAGAACTGTAGACGGGAAATATTCAGCACAATATGAGCACACACTTGCCGTTTCTAAGAATGGCCCTGTCATCTTAACAGAGCAAAAATAAATGAGGTTGACTCCAAGGAGTCAACCTCTATTTATTATTTTTTTCGCAGACTTCCTAATTCTTCTACTAAAGCCTGCATTTCATTCGGACTGAAGGAGTTCTTTTTTTGTACCATTTCATAAATCTCTTTTAATTCTTCGTACATTTCTTCATCAAAGTGAGAAGGTTTAATAGCCCCTAGGTTTAATACCCTAAGCTTTTCTTTTATTTGTTCAATCATATATTCCACGTTTTCAATCGATTTTTCTGATAGATTCATTTCGGTCACCCTTTCCGAATTCATATATCTCATCTTTTCATGTTAAAAATGATCTGTCAATATAATCTTCTCTTAAATTCACACGATTAATCTCGTAAAAGAATGGGTATAAAAGAGTACGCGGACTTGCATAGGAAACAGAGATAACGCAAAATAAACGTAGGGAATCTTTGGCATTATTTTTTGAAAAAGATGAATGATAATAACTAGGATTAAGGAGAGTTTAAGATGACAAAGAAGAATCAATTTTGGAGGGGCATGCTGATCGGTGCAATCGCCGGTGGTGCCATAAGTTTATTAGATAAACAAACCCGTCAGGCGATGACGGAAAATGTCCTAAAAACTTCTAGAAAGGTATCCTATATTGCGAGAAACCCAGGTGAAATTGCTGATAAGGTGAAGGGAACGGCATCCAAGCTTAAGGAAACCTTTGAACAAGTGAGTGAGGATATTGCCTATATTACGGACAAAGTGGACGAGTTACGTGAACTAACACCTCACGTGACGGACATCATTAAAGAAACGAAAGAGACGTTCTCTAAGAGCGAGGAAGATGATTTATTAGAGGATGTTCTAGGAGAAGAGAAAACGAACAAATAGAGGGAGGAAGGAAATGGATAAAGCAGCGAATTTACGCTCATCTTTGCTACGATTACTTTGGCACAGGATTGAAGAAGACGATCTTCCTGGATTAAGTGCGCAATTGGCCTATTTTTTACTACTTTCTTTGTTTCCGCTCCTCATCGTACTATTTACACTATTGCCATACATACCGTTTCCGCATGAAGATATGCTGGGGATGATCAGAGACTTTGCACCGGAAGAAGCTATCAATCTGATTGAAAAAAATGTGAATGAAATCATGAACCATCGTAATGGTGGACTTTTATCCTTTGGGATTATCGGGACTATTTGGTCCGCATCAAATGGAATTAATGCGATTGTGAGAGCGTTTAACAAAGCGTATAACGTTAAAGAGAGCCGCTCATTCATCGTTGCAAGAGGGATGGCTATTGTACTAACCTTTGGTATGATTTTTGTTTTTATTCTTGCAATTATCATACCCATTTTTGGAAGAGAAATCGGCCTATTTCTTTTTTCAAAATTAGGATATACGACAACATTTATTAAGCTTTGGAACGCCTTAAGCTGGCTAGTGAGCGCCATCATATTGTTCCTTATTTTCACCGGTCTTTACTGGATTGCTCCCAATGTAAAACTAAAGTGTCGAAGTGCTTTCCCTGGAGCAGCTTTTGCCACTGTTGGCTGGATCATCTCTTCCATTGGCTTATCCTTTTATGTTGGAAATATTACTAACTATTCTCTAACTTATGGCAGTATTGGTGCCATTATTGTGTTAATGATTTGGTTATATATATCTGCTTTCATTATTATTTTGGGCGGGGAAATCAATGCCTTTTACAGTGAAAAAAATAAGACAAATTGCTAATACTTTCCCTTCATGAAATTACTCCTTCTGTTCAAACTATGATGGAAGGACAACCCCAAAGCAAGGGAGGGTAAAAGCGATGACCAAACATACGAAAAAAGATGGCGGCACAAAGCAAAAAGGCAAGGGCAGTAAAGGAAATAAAACATCTGGATCAGCCAATGGATCGAATGGCTACCACTAATGAAAGAAAGGAGGCTGACTTTGAGTCAACCTCCTTTTCCTTTCATTATAAGAAAGTTTTAAATTCGACTTCGAGAATTGTCCAGCTCCAGCACCTAGCCCCTCGGGTCAAATAACCTTCTGCAATAAAAGTCAAAGAGCGACTTTTCTTGCAGAAGAACATTTGCCTGTCGGGGCTGATCAAGGTGCTTGCGCTTTTCTTATCACCTAAGATTTTAATAATCTTAAGCTGTTCAATATAACAAGTATGGTACTTCCTTCGTGACCGATGACGCCAAATGGCAGGTCGAGAATCTGGAAAAAGTTAGATGAAATCAGGACCATGATAACGGAAATCGAGAACACGACGTTTTGTTTAATAATTCTGTTCATCCGCTGAGAAAGATTGACGGCTTCGGCTATTCGTGTCAGGTCACTTTTCATCAACACAATATCTGCTGTTTCTAGGGCCACATCCGTACCTTCCCCCATGGCAATACCAACATTGGCAATGGCTAGGGCAGGGGCATCATTGATACCATCTCCAACCATCGCTACTGTAGTATACTTCGTTTTTAACTTTTTAAGATGTTCCACTTTTTCCTCTGGGAGGCATTCTGCAAATACTTCATCAACATGACTTTCAGCCGCAATTGCTTGAGCTGTTTTTTCACTGTCACCGGTAAGCATAACGGTACGGATACCTTGTTTCTTTAGATGGTCAATTGCAAGCTTCGTTTCTTCACGTACAACGTCCTTTAAGGCAATCATCGCACTAAGCTCACCGTTAATTTCAATAAACACAAGTGTATTTCCTTGGCTTGCAAGGTCTTTTGCTTTTCCGCCTGAGAAGCTGTCGACGGCTTCTTTCCCGACAAAAGCTGCCTTACCAATCTTCCATTGTTCACCGTTGATTTCTGCCTTCACACCCCAGCCAGGAATATCTTCAAGACTATCTGGATGGAACAGTTCTTTCTTAATGTTAGGTTTCACGTATTTTACGATCGCTTGTGCCAAAGGATGATTGGAGTGGCTTTCGATGGATGCAGCCTTCCAAATCAGATTTTCTTTATCTAATCCTTCTTTTACGATGACCTCTGTTACTTCTGGTTTCCCTTTAGTAAGTGTCCCTGTTTTATCAAAAGCGATTGCTCCTAAATGACCTAGATTTTCTAGGTGGACACCGCCTTTAACTAAAATCCCGTGTTTGGCTCCATTTGAAATAGCAGAGAGGGTAGCAGGCATAATAGATGCAACCAACGCACAAGGCGAAGCGACAACCAATAGGATCATGGCTCGATAAAACGATTCATGCCAGCTCCAGCCTAGTAAAAAATGCGGAATAAAAAACATTGCAAGAACAACAAGTAAGACAACCTTTACATAGGTACCTTCAAATCGCTCAATAAAAAGCTGTGAAGGAGATTTTTCACTTTGGGCTGATTGAACAAGCTGTATTATTTTTTGAAACAAAGTATCATTACTTGATTTTGTTACTTCAACGGTAATCGAGCCTGTCATATTTACTGTTCCTGCAAAAACTTCTGTTTGTTCGCCCTTGGATACGGGCATGGACTCACCCGTAATTGCCGCTTCATCAATATTGGTTTGTCCTTTGATAATCATTCCGTCAGAAGGGACACGCTCACCGGGCTTGATTAGAATGTGATCGCCAACAGCAAGTTCTGAGACAGGGACGCGTTTTTCATAGCCATTTGCTATCAATAGCGCCTCTTCTGGCTGAAGCTCCATTAATGAGGAAATTTCTTTGTGGCTCTTATTCATTGTGTAGGTTTCAAGGGCACCGCTTACTGAAAAAATAAAGATGAGGATAGCCCCTTCTGTCCAATAGCCGATGATAGCTGATCCAACGGCAGCAAAAATCATCAGCATTTCTACATTTAATTCTTTATCTTCAAAGGTTGCCTCGATCCCTTCTTTGGCTTTAGCGAAGCCGCCTATGACAAATGCCAGCAGATAGGCTACGATGGAATCGGCCCCTTGACCGTACTGATCAAGAAGCCAGCCAGCCGCAATCAATACCCCGCTTAGACCAGCCGCAATTAGTTCTGCATGTGGTTTGATTTTTTCTATAAAGCTCGGTTCCTGAATTCCCTTGCTAAGTGACTTTGCTTCTGAACTCATGTTTTTTCCCTCCCTATTCATTCTCTTATTTTTTATATTAGTCTTTTCTAATTGAGAGCAATAATCAAATTCATTACCCCTAAAAAACACGAAAGCTGTCATCAATGGATGACAGCGAAATTCTTTCTTCTATTTGTTTTAATCTTACCACACATTCTATTCATTGAATATCAACTTGCTTCATAAAAACCTTATGAATTTTGCTGCTCAACCAGTAGATACGATTTTTTACCAAAAGAAAAGATGATGACTGATAATACTAAAAGCATTGTACTAATAATGTAAAAGAAACTTACATCTTGCAGGTACTTAATAAATAAACCGCCGATGATGGGCCCCATTAAGCTGCCTAAACTGAAGAAAATGCCGCATAATAAGTTTCCTGTAGGCAAAAGGTTTTTTGGTACCAAGTCGGTCATATAACTTATGCCAAGAGAGAAGGTCGACCCAACAACCATTCCTGAAATGAGAAACGTAACGAACAGTCCGATAACTGAATGCTCCATGAAGCTTGCAGCAGTAAAACTGAAAAAACCAAGGAAGAGAACCGTCATTAAAATATTTCTCCGGCCGTATTGATCACTTAACATCCCTAACGGAAGCTGGGTAATAATACTTCCAATGGCAAAGGCAGATAAAACGATCGAGACACTCGAAACATCCATGTCCATTCTTAAAGCATATACAGGAAAGCTACCGTTTAACGATGATTCCAGAAATCCATAAGAAAAGGGAGGTAAGAAAGCCACCCAACCATACTTTAAGGCTTTTCTAAATTGTTTAATCGTTTCTAGAAAAGAGTTGATCGACACTTCTTGTTCAGGTAGTTCATTTTTTAAAAGAAAGACAAATCCCCAGCCAATTAAACATAGAATGGAAGAGGCAATAAATGGCAAAGCTTCATTTACATTTACTAACGGTGTCATCAAAGGCCCAGTGGCAAATCCAATTCCAAAAAATAAGCCGTATAATGAGATATTTCGTCCCCGTCTTTCCGGTGGTGAAAACGAAGTAATCCAGGTTTGAGTTGCGAAATGGAGGGAGTGGTCCCCTATACCAATCAGTAATCTTAATACAAACCAAAACCAAAAGGTCTTCCATAAAGGAAATAAGGCTAAGGATAGAAAGACAAGTGCTCCACCGAAAATAATAACCGGTTTATACCCATATTTTCTTAGGGGCCATTCCATAAACGGAGAGACAAGTAGGATTCCAATATAAAGTGCTGTAGCATTTAACCCATTTAATGAAGGAGAAACCCCACTTTTTTCAAAAATAACAGCAATTAGCGGCAAAAGCATCCCTTGGGAAAAACCGGAAATGGCCACAATACTGACCAAGATCCAAAAACGTAAATACATTTTATTCATTATTACTTTCTCCACTTTCCGAATTTCAAATAGTTTAAATTGTTCCTAAATGATGGTAACGAGAAAATGGAACATTTGCAAGAGAAAAAGGATTTGAATTTTTTTATGTTTTAAAGGAAAATTTAGGGGAAAATAGAAAAAACATATATAATAGGTGAAAAAGAATTTGGAGGGAATGTAGTGACGAACAAAATCTTTATGCTGATGACATTCATCGGTGTTCCACTATCCATTATAGGAACGCTGATGCATTGGTCATATATTGTCTTATTTATTGTGTACTGTGTAACCATAATTGCTCTTGCAAGTTATATGGGAAGAGCAACAGAAAGTCTTGCTATTGTGGCTGGACCTCGAATCGGCGGTTTGTTAAATGCTACCTTTGGAAATGCCGTTGAGCTGATCATTTCAATATTCGCCTTGAAGGCGGGACTAGTGGGAGTGGTTCTAGCCTCCTTGACTGGTTCAGTGTTAGGGAATTTACTACTTGTCGCAGGATTGTCTTTTTTTATTGGCGGCATAAAATTCAAACGTCAGCAATTTAATGTGTTTGATGCCCGCCATAATTCTGGTCTGTTAATGTTTGCAGTGATGATTGCTTTTGTTATTCCTGAGGTTTTCGCCATGAACATGAATGAAACAAAAACACTTTCATTAAGTATTGGAATATCCGTTATTTTGATTCTTCTCTATTTGGCTGCATTATTCTTTAAACTAGTTACGCACCGTGGCGTGTATCAGTCCAATAATGAAAATACAGCACATGAGGAAGAAGAGCCGGAATGGAGCAAAGGGAAAGCGATTGCTATACTAGCGATTGCCACAGTTGCAGTTGGATATATATCTGAACATCTTGTACATACCTTTGAATATGTGGGTGAGACATTCGGCTGGTCCGATTTGTTTATCGGGGTTATTATCGTAGCGATTGTAGGGAATGCCGCAGAACACGCTTCTGCGATTGTTATGGCTTATAAAAATAAAATGGACATTGCAGTGGAAATTGCAATTGGTTCCACTCTGCAAGTGGCTATGTTTGTTTTACCGGTACTAGTTTTGATCTCATTGTTCTTTGATTCCACCATGCCGCTTTTATTTAGCTGGCAGGAATTAATCGCCATGGTTTCTTCGGTACTTTTAATGGTCGTCATCTCCAACGACGGAGAATCGAACTGGTTTGAAGGATTAACGTTGCTAGCAGCCTATGTCATCATGGGCATTGGGTTTTATCTACTCTAACAAAACTGACTGTGTTAGCGAAAACAACGAGACACTGTCAGAAGGCAAGGCAACTTCGGACAGAGTTGGCAGAAAACAGCGAGACACTGTCAAAAGGCAAGGGAACTTCGGAAAGAGTTGACAGAAAACAGTAAGACACTGTCAAAAGGCAAGGCAAGTTTGGACAGAGTTGGCAGAAAACAGTAAGACACTGTCAAAAGGCAAGGGAACTTCGGACAGAGTTGGCTGTAAAAAGAGAAACACTGTCAAAAGGCAAGGGAACTTCGGACAGAGTTGGTAGAAAACAGCGAAACACTGTCAAAAGACAGGGCAACTTCGGACAGAGTTGGCAGAAAAAAGAGAAACACTGTCAAAAGGCAAGGCAAGTTTGGACAGAGTTGGCAGAAAACAGTAAGACACTGTCAAAAGGCAAGGGAACTTCGGACAGAGTTGGCTGTAAAAAGAGAAACACTGTCAAAAGGCAAGGGAACTTCGGACAGAGTTGGTAGAAAACAGCGAAACACTGTCAAAAGACAGGGCAACTTCGGACAGAGTTGGCAGAAAAAAGAGAAACACTGTCAAAAGGCAAGGGAACTTCGGACAGAGTTGGTAGAAAACAGCGAGACACTGTCAGAAGGCAGGGGAACTTCGGACAGAGTTGGCAGAAAACAGCGAGACACTGTCAGAAGGCAAGGGAACTTCGGACAGAGTTGGCAGAAAACAGCGAGACACTGTCAAAAGGCAGGGCAACTTCGGACAGAGTTGGCAGAAAAAAGAGAAACACTGTCAAAAGGCAAGGGAACTTCGGACAGAGTTGGCAGAAAACAGCGAGACACTGTCAAAAGGCAAGGCAACTTCGGACAGAGTTGGCAGAAAACAGAGAGACACTGTCAGAAGGCAAGGGAACTTCGGACAGAGTTGGCAGAAAACAGCGAGACACTGTCAAAAGGCAAGGGAACTTCGGACAGAGTTGGCAGAAAAAAGAGAAACACTGTCAAAAGGCAAGGCAACTTCGGACAGAGTTGGCAGAAAACAGAGAGACACTGTCAGAAGGCAAGGGAACTTCGGACAGAGTTGGCAGAAAACAGCGAGACACTGTCAAAAGGCAAGGGAACTTCGGCCAACTTGAATGATTTCAAGGGCACTAATTTCAGAACCTGAGATAAGTTCGGGCAAAATGGATGAAATTATTCAAGTCAAAAGATGTGCGACTTCATGGAAAACATAAGTATGAATAACACCAATCTTTTGTGAAAACACCCAAACTGAAAGAGACTCTAAGCCAACTGGCCTAGAGTCTCTTTTTTTTTAATGTACGGAGTAATTTCAACTTGCTATGCTATAATAAAACAGCATGATTTTTAGGGTTCAAAAATCAATCGTATTTCTGGGACCATCAACCACCAACCTTCATGTTTAGTTATTGACAATAAAAACACGAGTGTTGAATTTCATATAAGACGGGGATCCCAACCTCCTTAGTAAATTAAATATAAGTAGTCGATTGATTGCTGCCCTCCTTTTTTAAAAGGTTAAGTTTATTATAAATCTAAGTTAGAATTTTGTAAATAATCAGATTATTACATTTACATTACTTTTTTACCAATTTTAAAGGAGAAACAAATGAAATTTTTTATTAGGCTATTATTTTTTATTTTTGGCTTAGTCATTATGACTTTTGGCGTATGTATGACTATTAAGGTAGCGGATATTGGAGTCGGTGCCTGGGATGCACTGAATTATGCTCTTACCAAAAAGGTGGGCTTGTCGATTGGAAAATGGGTCATGATTGATGGGGCTATTTTAGTAATCGTCAATTCCTTACTATTAAAAAGAAGGCCGGCAATTCTTTCACTTTTTACAATTATAGTGATTGGGTCTTTAGTTGATTTTTGGCTGATGACGTTCTTTGAATTATTTGAAGTACATGGGTTTATTGCAAAAATAGCGATGCTCTTGGTAGGGATTTTAATTATCGGATTCGGTGCGGCTATTTATATTCAGGCGAAGTTTCCGCAAAGTCCTATTGATAACTTTATGTTAGCCATCAAGGAGCGTTTTCGTGTGAATTTAATGATGGCAAAAACGATCGGTGAGATTACGGCTTTAATTCCCGCGTTCCTTTTACACGGGCCGATTTCGTATGGAACGATTATTATTACATTTACCGTCGGTCCGGCCATTCAGCTGTTCTTTCCTTTTTTTGAGAAATTAATGGGACGACTGCAGGCGAAATATTGAAATTAATTGCTTGAATGGATAATATCTATGAACTCCGAAAAAACTAATAGCAGACATGGTAATGCTATTAGTGAAAGGAGTTTAACCTCGTGAAGAGAAATGTATCGATTCTAATGACACTGCTATTAATGCTAACCTTTATTCCATCTGCTTTCGCTCAAAAAGCAAAAGACCAGGTAAAGTATCAAGTCCCAGCCTCGGTTCGAAATATCACGAAGGAAAATACGTATCCGAATTCAACACAGGACTTACCTTTATTGCAGCCGAGTGATTTAACAAAAAAACTAATCAACTCTTCTAAAGTGAAGATTCAAAATCCTGATTTAATTCGTATGCTCAATGAGTCAAGCATCAACAGTACTCCGTTTGCACTTGGATACCGTGCGATTATTTATCTCGGACAATGGCCATTAAACTATGAGTCAACGGAGACCTCCCCGAATTGGGAGTACCAAAAAATTAACACTAATTATTTTGATAACCGTGGCGGGAAAGTGCCGTATCAAATTAAGTATGTGCAAGAGGCTCAGAAAATCGTTAGAGGTGGCCTGACTGCGAAAATTGCCAATCCTGAAGATGTGAAAAAGATGATGCTGTTAAAAGCGATGGAAAAAACTCGTCTTCCATTGTCGTTTGAAACCATTATTGGTGCAGGAACGAAAAATGATCACATTTACAATATCCCGCCAAACCGTTTAGGGTACCTTTTTGCATATGCACCTGGGGTAAATGAAAAAGGCAAAGTGACTTACGGTGAAGTGTACTTGATGCTTAAGGGCAGTAAAAAGTTCATTGTTGTTAAGAACGTGACATCACAAGGGATTGGCGCTTGGATTCCGGTCCAGGATTATGTATCATTTGGTTTTGCTGCTTCCGAGCGTCCGCGATGATTGTGAGAAAGGACTCCTGCCGATTGGCTGCAGGGGTCTTTTTTTGCAAATGGCTCGCGTTTTCTTTTCTAAAAGTTGGGTAAAATAAGGATAACTATTGCCAACAGCCGTCTATTTACGATAGGATGAAACGGAACACGAAAGGAGCGAGCAGCTTGGGCAGTCCATTACAAGATAAAAACACACAAGTTACTTTTTTAAAACAGCGTTTAAATATGTTTATCGATGTGCTTGATGCAATTGATCCGGAAGATACGGATCTTGAGGATATTGATCGCTTAATCTCTATGTTGGATGATATGGAGTCTAAATGTAAGGAATTTAATAATCGAGATATTCCAGAGTCTGTTTAACACAACAGGCTCTTTTTATTTGGGGGAGTAGGGGTCTATTTTCCTTATAATGGAATGAATTCGTTTGCAACCTTATTCTTTAATTCAAAGGATTATAGGAGTATAATGGTAACGTGAAAAAGTTATAAAATTGAAAATAGATACATTTGAGGAACAAAGGGAGAGGGGTACTCGAATTGAATATCGAAAAATTTCAAGAAAGCATGTACAAGCTAATTGTTGAAACGTCTACAAAGCTTCCAAAGGACGTGCGCCGGGCTGTCAAAAAAGCCAAGGAAATAGAAAATGCTGGTACAAGTGCGGCAATGAGCCTTGCAACGATCACAAACAACATCAAAATGGCAGACGATCAAGTATCACCCATTTGCCAGGATACAGGTTTACCAACGTTCAAAATTAAAACTCCTGTTGGTGTAAACCAATTGGTTATGAAAGAAGCCATTAAAAATGCAATTGTCCAAGCGACAAAAGAAGGAAAGCTACGCCCTAACTCTGTTGACTCACTAACAGGTGAAAACAGTGGGGATAACCTTGGTGCTGGACTTCCGGTCATGAAATTTGACCAATGGGAAAAAGATTACATCGATGTCCGCTTGATTTTAAAGGGCGGCGGTTGTGAAAATAAAAATATTCAATATAGCCTTCCTTGTGAATTAGATGGACTTGGCCGCGCAGGCCGCGACCTTGACGGTATTCGAAAATGTGTCATGCACTCTGTTTACCAGGCTCAAGGCCAAGGCTGTAGCGCAGGGTTTATCGGCGTTGGTATCGGTGGTGACCGTTCATCTGGCTATGATTTAGCAAAAGAACAGTTATTCCGTTCTGTGGATGACGTGAATCCAAATGAAGATCTTCGTAAGCTTGAAGAATATGTTATGGAAAATGCGAACAAGCTCGGAATCGGTACAATGGGATTTGGCGGGGAAGCTACCTTACTAGGCTGTAAAGTTGGCGTAATGAACCGTATTCCGGCTAGCTTCTATGTTTCCGTTGCTTATAACTGCTGGGCATTCCGCCGTTTAGGTGTAAGCGTGGATCCTGTGTCAGGTGAAATTACAGAATGGGCATACCAAGATGGTGAGTTCATTGATTTCGCAGAGGGAGAGGCGGCCAAGGAAACGGCAGCTGCTTCGGCTGGCGATTCTGAGCGAGTCATCATGTTGCAGGCACCAATTACGGAGGAACAAATCCGTGAGCTGAAAGTCGGCGATGTGGTTAAAATTAACGGATTAATGTACACAGGCCGTGATGCGATCCACAAATATTTAAGCGATCACGACGCACCTGTTGACTTAAATGGCCAAGTTATTTACCACTGTGGTCCGGTTATGTTGAAGGACGAAGCTGGTCAGTGGCACGTTAAGGCGGCTGGACCAACAACAAGTATTCGTGAGGAGCCATATCAAGGTGACATCATGAAGAAGTTCGGTATCCGTGCCGTAATCGGTAAAGGCGGTATGGGACCGAAGACATTGGCTGCGTTGAAGGAGCACGGCGGCGTGTACTTGAACGCAATCGGCGGTGCGGCGCAGTATTATGCGGACTGTATCAAAGGCGTTGAAGGTGTGGATTTAATGCAATTCGGTATTCCAGAGGCGATGTGGCATCTTCGAGTAGAAGGATTTACGGCCGTTGTAACGATGGATTCTCACGGCAACAGCTTGCATGCTGATGTGGATAAGTCTTCATTGGAAAAATTGGCGCAGTTTAAGGAACCGGTATTTAAATAGGATTGTGGGATTTTTTAAGGGGGGGCTGGGCACCTTGGTGCTTGGCCCTTTTTTATGCTTTGCTTTGGTAGATGATCCTATTTTGGGGGCGTATCCTTCGTTTTTGCTCACGTAATTGTTAGTTGGAAATTGATTTCCATGTTTTGTTGAATACAACCTCAATTTTGTAGAATAAATTAATTTTTTGTAGAATTCCACTCTCAATTTGTAGAATAATCCTCAATCTTCATCTGTAATTTCAATAATTGGGACTTGATTACCAATTTTTGTAGAATTCACCCCCGATTTTGTAGAATAACTTGAAATTTTGTAGAATTCGTCCTTCAATTTGTAGAATTCCTCTCCAGACACACTGAAATTGCACCAAACTTCTCTCAAATTAAAAAAGTCACAAAAAGTCCACATAGGAAACAAAGGAAAATCCGGATCATTAGCCGAAATTCTACCTAAAATACAAAGGAGGTATCATAAATTGTTTGATAAAGATCTTAAATTACCCATTAATTTAATTAAAGCAGAAGCATTAGAGAGAAGAACAGCGGAAAACCATCCGTGTAGGGGGGATTTAAAGTCATATATAAAGAATTTAAGGTCCGGTTATAACGGTGAAAAAACAATCAACTATTTTTTAAGCCAAATTCCACCCCAAAGGTTTCGCATTTTCCATGATCTACGTCTCCCATATGGTGATACTTACTTTCAAATTGATACTCTCCTATTATCTACTAAGTTTATTCTCATGCTTGATGGGAAAAATCATTCCGGAAAACTTTATATTGATAAAGAACAAATGATTCAAGAGTACTTGGATACTCGCAACGTATTTGAAAATCCAATTATACAAGCGAATCGCCATAACGTATTACTAAAGTACTTTTTAGAGAAACACAAAATACCCCAAATTCCGATCGAATCGTTAGTAGTCATAAGTAAATCATCAACTGAGGTCACTATTGATGTAGGTTACACCGAGGCAAATAGAAAGGTTTGTCGTGCAAGTGAATTAGTTAATAAAATGGAGGAAAAATATCGTTATTACAGAAAGGAATATATTGATAATAAGACCGTAGAAAAGATTAAAAAGCTGTTACTAAAAAAACACACTCCACTGAACACAAACATTATGGAGAAGTTCAACGTGACGATACTGGATATTTTAACAGGTGTTCAATGCCCAAAATGCTTCTTTATACCAATAAACTACAAAAGAAACAATTGGATTTGCCCAACCTGCCACTTCCTTTCACCCGATTCCTTTATAAATGCGGTGGCTGATTATTTCCTGCTCATCAATCCCTCATTTACTAATGCGGAAATTCGAAAGTTTCTACATCTTCCAACCTCCAGGTCAGCAAGCTACTTTATATTCTTATTAGATTTCCCTTCAACTGGCACCACAAAAGGCCGCATCTACCACCAACCCAAAGATTTCCTATAATCTTTTCCCCAATAAAACAAACACTAAAAAAAACAAAATAGGGGGAACATGGATGAAAAGAATAATGAGCCTGCTGATTGCGGGGCTACTACTCCTTCCGCAAATGACCTATGCAGCCGTCTCCAATCAACCCATTCATTGGGGCTTTAAAAAATCTGTCAATGAGCAGCCGCCAGAAGCGGGTGCCGCCTACGATCAGATTTTGGCTAAATACGGGGCGTTTTACAAAGGAAACCCGAACTCCAAAATCTTATATCTTACTTTTGATAGTGGGTATGAGAACGGACAAATGCCGAAAATTCTTGATGTGTTAAAAAAAGAAAAAGTACCAGCTGCTTTTTTTGTCACCGGGCACTTTTTAGAGTCCCAGCAAGAACTGTCCAAACGCATAGTAAAAGAAGGCCATATCATTGGAAATCACTCCTGGCATCATCCTGATTTTACAGCCGTTAGTGATGAACGAATTCGTGAAGAACTGGCAAAAGTAAAGAAACGCACAACAGAAATCACTGGTCAAAAAAAGATGAAATATCTTCGTCCGCCGCGCGGGGTTTTCAGTGAGAGAACTTTGCAAATTGCCAAAGAAGAAGGGTACACACATGTCTTTTGGTCGATGGCGTTCGTTGATTGGAATGTCAATCAGCAAAGAGGCTGGCAATATGCCTATGACAACATCATGAGACAGGCTCATCCTGGCTGTGTGATGCTGCTGCATTCGATTTCACAGGATAACGCCGATGCGCTAGAAAAGGCAATTATAGATTTGAAAAAGAGAGGCTATAAATTCAAGAGCCTTGATAAGTTTAAAGAATAATCGACTAACCGAATTTCACAGAGAAATTCGGTTTTTCCCTTTTCAAGATTTTTCGTGCTATAATACGGGGAAAATACTAAAGGATGGAATCTGCCCGTGTGGAGAGAAGAGATTCATTTCGAAGGTCCTTATAATTTCGATAGTGTGCTAATGAGGCATAAACCAGATCCATTGAAACAGGTAGATATAGAAGCTCGGTCCATCAGAGTGCCTGTTGTTATTGGCAACCACTCACAGGTTATAGATGTGACGGCAATTGGTACGGTCGATCATCCTGCATTTACCGTAAAAGGACAAACGGATAAGGAAGTTGTCATACCACATATATCCGAACTTTTTCAATGGAATAGATCTTTAAAACCAATCAATAATCACTTTCAACAAACCGATCTTAAGGACATCTTCGACACATTCATTGGCACACCGCTCGTCCTTGATTTCGGTCTATTTGATAGCCTCATCAAGTGTATTATCCACCAGCAGATAAATATGATGTTTGCCTATCAGTTAACGGAGCGTTTTGTAAAAACATTTGGCTATGAAATCGACGGTGTTTGGTTCTTTCCTCAGCCTGAAAAAGTAGCTACCCTAACGGTAGAACAACTGCGTGAGCTGCAATTTAGCAGTAGGAAAGCGGAATACATGATTCAAATTGCGAAGGATATCGTTGAAAAAGGTCTGAACTTACAGGCTCTCAAAATGCTAACAGACGAAGAAATTTTTCAAAAATTAACGCTGATTCGCGGAGTTGGCAAATGGACGGTTGAGAACTTCCTATTGTTTGGCATGGGGAGGCCTAACCTGTTTCCGATGGCAGATATAGGCATTCAAAATGCACTGAAGAAATTGTACAAGTTGGAGACAAAGCCAACTTTTGAAGAAATGGAACACTATAAACAAGGCTGGGAGCCTTATCTAAGCTACGCTTCTTTGTATTTATGGAGAAGCCTTGAATAATGGAGTGAATATATGAAAACCGAGCAAAGTATTAAAATTCAACCGAAGCAGACGTTTCCGTTAACTATCAAAAGATTAGGAATTAATGGGGAAGGTGTCGGATATTTCAAAAAGCAAGTCGTGTTTGTACCGGGTGCGCTACCTGGTGAAGAGGTAGTGGTTGAGGCGACGAAAATCAATCCTAAATTCGCTGAGGCAAAAATTAAGAAAATCCGTATCCAATCACCGCATCGTGTACAAGCGCCATGTCCGGTTTATGAGCAATGTGGCGGCTGTCAGCTGCAACATTTACAGTACGGACAGCAATTAAAAGAAAAACGCGATATCATCATTCAGTCACTTGAACGGCATACGAAACTAGCAGTCAACAAGCTGGATATCCGTGAAACGATTGGAATGGAAAATTCATGGGGCTACCGGAATAAAAGTAGTTTCCAAGTGGCTCAGAAAAATGGCAAGGTGTTAGCCGGATTATATGGAATGAATTCGCACCAGCTCATCGATATCGAACACTGTGCAGTTCAGCATTCACAAACAAACGAAGCGGTCACAAAGGTAAAATCGATCTTAGAGGACCTGCAAATTCCAATTTATAATGAAAAAAGGGGTAAAGGTATTGTTAGAACAATCGTTGCCCGCGTAGGAGTGGAAACGGGAGAGCTACAAGTTGTCCTTATTACTACACAAAAAGAGTTACCTAAAGAGGACTTAATTATAGAAGAAATTCAAAAACGACTTCCTAAGGTAAAATCAATTGTTCAAAACATCAACGGTGAAAAAACGTCGCTGATTTTTGGAGAGGAAACCCTTGCGCTAGCTGGCGAAGAGTTTATCCAAGAGACACTAGGGGACCTGCAGTTTGAGCTGTCAGCAAGAACGTTCTTTCAACTAAATCCAATCCAAACCGTCAAGCTTTACGACGAGGTGAAAAAAGCAGCCGCTCTGACAGGTAAAGAGAAAATTGTTGATGCTTATTGTGGGGTGGGAACGATTGGATTGTGGCTGGCGGATCAGGCAGCAGAAGTGCGCGGCATGGACATAATTCCAGAATCCATTGATGACGCGAAGAAGAATGCCAAACGTCACGGATTCACCAATACGAAATACGTTCCAGGTAAAGCGGAAGAAGTACTTCCAAAATGGGTGAAAAAAGGCTGGAAGCCGGATGTCATTGTGGTCGACCCACCAAGAACCGGCCTGGACAACCAGCTGCTTCAAACCATTTTGCAAGTAAAGCCGGAAAAGTTGATTTATGTGTCTTGCAACCCGTCAACATTGGCGAAAGATATTCAAACGTTAAGTTCGAAGTATGAGGTTAAGTATATTCAGCCTGTGGATATGTTTCCGCATACGGCGCACGTGGAGACAGTCGCACTGCTGGAATTAAAATAATGATTGAAACCCTTGGAACTGGCTTATTGAAGGCATTTCCAAGGGTTATTTTTATGTGAAGAATTGAAAGTGAGTCGAATTTTTAGGTGTGTTTTTAAGGGATATTGGATTTGTGAGTGATGGAGAAGTAATAAAACGGTGTGCAGTTTTGCGGTGAGGGTTTAACAATGAGAGAGGGATTTTTAGTTTTTAGTTTTTAGTTTGCAATCAGGTTTAATTGCAGTGAATTATACACCGTGTTTGACCCTGTAAAATCATGCCCAGGCTGCATTTATTTATGCTATGATTTTGGTATATAGCATTTGGAGGTGCAGGTATGATAGATTTTGAAAGTCTTAATAATAAGAAATTCGCATACAGTTGTCTCGCTCTTCTCAGAGAAAAAAGTTGTTTAAATGAAGCGGAAATTCGCATTTTAACTAGTGAGGATGCATGTAAACGGCTATTTAACTGCAGTAAATATCCGATACTATCAGAAGTTCCGCGTGATAGTGGATTAGTTGATGCCGATTGTTATGATGAACTCGGTAGACAAAGATTCTATAAAGATAAAATATTTGTTGACGGACGAGCTTTTGTAGTGTCGAATCATTGGTACGGACCGAAAAAATCTATGCCTGACAACAGAACACCTTTTCTACAATGGGTATTAGAAAAAACAAAGGAGAAATGCCGATGAAGTATAGACTTATTCACTGAATTTGTCATCATTGCAAACTATTGGAAACTCACGTATAATAATAGAAGTTTAGATTAATAGACTGGAATTAAATACTACTTCATTTGTGCCGGGGCAACTAGTTTTTTAATCAGAAACTGGTTGTTTATTTGTTTAATGATAGATTTTCTTAAATCTCCATTCTGTAAGGCACTTTTTCATATTATCCCATTAACTAAACTTGCAAATATTTTTGCACTTACAGGAGCGGTGATACATGTGGCTAAAAAATACTATGCAGTAACACAAGGCAAAAGAACTGGAATCTTTACAACATGGGATGAATGCAAACAAAATGTACACGGATACGCAGGTGCAGAATATAAAAGCTTCACGAGTAAAGCAGAGGCAGAAAACTTTTTGACTGGTACACAAGAAACTGGCAATCCGCAAAAAGATAGAGCAACCGAAAGTGAAACTGAAGTTGTAGCTTATGTTGATGGTAGTTTTAATCAAGAGAGCTCCGAGTTTTCTTACGGTGCAGTTATTTTTTACCAAGGGGAACAAACACATTTTGCTGAAAAATTTAGTGATCCCGATCTAGTTTCCATGAGAAATGTAGCGGGAGAAATTATGGGTTCAGAAAGAGCTATGGCTTTTGCTGTTGAAAAGGAAGCCAAGAGCTTGACAATTCATTATGATTACGAAGGCATTGCTAAATGGTGTACAGGTGAGTGGCAAGCAAAAAAGCAAGGCACTATTGCTTATAAACAATTTTTTGACAGTATTAAGAATGATGTGAATGTTAAATTTGTAAAGGTTAAAAGCCACTCGGGTGATGAATTTAACGATTTGGCAGATAAATTGGCTAAAGAAGCTTTTCAGCAAACAATATCTGAAGAGAATCCAGTAAATAGTATCTCTGATAAAACAAAATCTGAAGAAAACCCAGTAAATAGTATCTCTGATAAAACAAAAAATATTGGGATCTTTGTTCAATCAAACAAGTTAGAGGAAGCTATTTCCTATGCTGGGTCAAGCGAATGGGAGGATTTTCAGCTTGTCTCTTTTGAAAAAGTTGGGAATGCTAAACGATGCATCTTCTCTGTTAATGGTAACCAGGGTTCTTTGGATTTTTATTATAGTAAGGTCAAAGGAACAACTACTATGTCAACTGTTGGGAAAAATGTTGAATTTTCCACGGTGCTTAGGGATCGAATTATCGAACAAAGTAAATATACAGATACGGGTATCTCTAAATCGCACACGTTTAGTATCACTAAAGAATGGGCACATAAACTAGTAAATTTCTTAGGTGGACTAGAAGGTATTGATAAAGAACAAAAAAATTACGATAACCCAAAATATGAACAGTACAAAATTGTGAGTGGTATTGGCGACCGATTAAACGTAAACATATATGAAACAGGTAAAGTTGTCTTGCAAGGAAAACCCGCTTATCTTTATACTGAGGCTCTTTCCTTATTATCTTACTGCCCAGAAGTCAGTATGAATGATGTTGTTGAAGCGAACAATTCATTTCATGAAGTGGATATTACAGTCACAGAAACTAGAACGGAACTTCAGAAGCTTATGCCTAATGCATTTAAGAATATTGACGAAACTTTAATCAAGATTCTTTCTCCTGCAGTGTCTCTTAAAAAAGTTAAAATGGAGATTGAAGATTACTCATGTTACGCTTTTCCCGCTTTACGAGGACTGGAAGGGTACTTGAAGTACTTGTTTAGTATAGAAGAAATTGAAATTGGGCATAGCTATGGACATCACTTTAGACATGATACTAAGAGGGATTCGTTTCACTTGAAGAAAAAGATTGTACAGGATTTAAAGAATCCAAAGAGTGATGCTGCTTTAACGGAAGTTTACAACTACTTAAATAAAAATCGTCATACGTTGTTTCATTCAGAACAATTGCTGTTTACTACTCGCATCTTAGAGGATAAACTAGAAGCAGATCAAATTGTTAATGAAGTCATTGATCTGATTGAACGCACATATACGTATCTTATAGCATAAAATATCTGAGGGAGAAGGTGGTTTTTATGAATAATTTTGATGTGATTCAACTTAATAATGCCCCATATGACTACTTGTTGATTGCGACAAGTTTTCGTAGCTCCCTCAGTGATTTAACGAAGCTAGAAAGTGTAGTGGGCATAGGGCAAGGTAAGGTTTTGTTTGACTTTATGCTAATTCATGGGAACAAAAAGAATCGTTTTGTGGAATGCAAAGTTTTAAATGATGCTTGCGAAAGACAATCAATAAAAATTGCAGATAATGTTGACGAAAATATTCGAAAAAAGAGCTCATTATTTTTTAGGGAAAATGAACAGCTGGTTAAAAACAGCGTATTACCAAAAGCTCTTCAGTATCTAATTACAACTGGAGATGTTATATAATAAAAAAACTGTTGGAAGGCATGGTAGTGTCTAAATACAAATACTTCATTTTCGGTAGGAGCGAAACTACATGTTTTGCTCTATTTTTTATGAACAAGAATATAATAGATTCGTGCATCTGCTGAAAAGTGGGTGCTTTTTTTATGCCCAATTTCGGAGGTGAAGATCATGAAGATACCGTTGTTACCAAAACTATTTCAGTCAAGAGCAAGCCCACAAAATAGTCTCTTCGGAAGCACTTATAGTTTCTTCTTTGGTAGTACAACTAGTGGAAAAACAGTTAATGAAAGATCGGCAATGCAGACCACTGCCGTCTATGCTTGTGTGAGGATTCTAGCTGAAACGATTGCAAGTCTCCCGCTTCATTTATACAGATACACTGATAATGGTAAGGAGAAAGCAGTAGAAAATAGTTTATATTTCAAGCTCCAAGATGAACCGAATTCTGAGATGACATCATTTGTGTTTAGGGAAACATTGATGAGTCATCTTTTATTATGGGGAAATGCCAATGCGCAGATTATTCGTGATGGTAAAGGAAATGTGCTTTCTTTATATCCTCATCTGCCTGATCGAATGTCTGTGGATAGAGCATCTAATGGTGAGCTTTTTTATGAATATCGAAAGGAAACTGGTTCAGTCATTCTTAGTAACAAGGAAGTGCTTCACATTCCAGGTCTTGGATTTGATGGTCTAGTGGGTTATTCACCGATTGCTATGGCTAAAAACGCTATTGGTATGGCACTAGCAATCGAAGAATATGGAGCTGAATTTTTCGCCAATGGGGCAAATCCAGGAGGTGTCTTGGAACATCCTGGCGTATTAAAGGATCCTGCAAAAATTAGAGAAAGTTGGAATGCTGTCTATCAAGGGAGCAGCAATGCCCATCGAGTTGCAGTCCTAGAAGAAGGAATGAAATTTCAAAGCATCGGTATTCCACCAGAACAAGCACAGTTCTTGGAAACAAGGAAGTTTCAAACAGAAGAGATTTGTAGAATCTTTCGGGTGCCACCTCATCTTGTAGCGAATTTAGATAAAGCAACCTTTAGTAATATTGAACACCAATCGATTAGCTTTATCGATAATACAATCGTGCCTTGGGTAACTTGGATTGAACAGTCCATGAAGAAATCACTTGTTAAGTGAAACCGAAAAGAAAGAATACTTTATCAAGTTTAATTTGAATGGACGACTTCGGGGAGATGCAGAGTCAAGAGCTCAATTTTATCAAATAAAGCGGCAAAACGGTGTGATGTCGGCGAATGATATCCGAGAACTAGAAGAGATGAACGTAATTCCAGAAGATCAGGGTGGAGATAAGTATTTAGTGAATGGGAATTTTGTTGATATGTCAAAAGCAGGTGCATGGACAGAAAAATATGAGGAGGGATAAGCCATGAAGAAGTTTTGGAACTGGGTGAAGAATGAGGGTGAAAGAACCCTCTTTTTAAATGGGGAAATTTCAGATGAAACCTGGTTCGGGGATGAAGTAACTCCAAAACTAATTAAATCAGAATTGGAATCAAGTCAGAGGGATATAATGATTTGGATCAACTCTCCTGGCGGTGACGTATTTGCCGCTGCACAAATCTACAATATGCTGATGGACTACCAAGGAAATGTAAAGATCAAGATTGATGGGATTGCGGCTTCAACTGCATCCGTCATTGCTATGGCAGGTACAGAGGTTTTGATGTCCCCAGTTGCCATGATGATGATTCATAACCCTATGACAGTTGCCATTGGTGATTCCAAGGAAATGCAAAAGGCAAGTGAGATGCTTTCGGAGGTCAAGGAAAGCATCATTAATGCTTATAAAATCAAGACTGGACTGGCAAGGTCGAAAATTTCACATCTCATGGTTGAAGAGTCATGGTTTAATGCAAAAAAAGCTATAGAACTCGGATTTGCCGATGGAGTTCTCTTTGAAGCAGATGAGGAAAAAAATAAGGAATTTGAGTCTGTCATGTTCTCACGAGCGGCGGTAACAAACTCGCTACTTTCCAAACTTATTCCTCCAAAGCCAGAGAACAAGACACCTATTGAGCAGTTAGAAAAAAGATTGAGTCTATTGACTCACTAATTACGAGGAGGAAAACAATATGAATACAATTCTTGAAATGAGAGAAAAACGTGCAAAAGCGTGGGAAGTACGGAGAATCTTTGAAATGTACCTTGGTGGAATGGGGGTTTTCAAAATTGCAGCCCAACTTAACAGAGAGAGCCTCCCATCACTTATGGGTGGAAAATGGCATGAAGGAACAATCAGGGGAATGCTTGCGAATGAAAAATTCAAAGGTGATTGCATTCTACAAAAATATTACACTCCTGAAAATCGAAGGAACTCTACCGTAAGAAATAGCGGTGAAGTGCAAAGCTATTATATAGAAGAAAACCATCCTGCCATTGTTAGCAAGGAGGATTGGGATAGGGTGCAACAAATTATGCAAAAACGGAGGGAACAGAGACGCATTGGAGAGGGATGGAGCAGACAAGTACAAAAATAGATACCCTCTTTCGGGTATGCTCATTTGCCCACATTGCGGTAAAGCCCTGAGGAGAAGGCAAGTCCACAACAAGAAAATTGAGTGGTGGTGCGCCACTTATATGCAAGAGGGAAAATCCACCTGCAAAGGGGTGAAAATTTCAGACGAAGAAGCATCAAAGCAAAGTATTACAGTGCCAACTGTCATTGAGGAGGTAAAAATAGATGGCAAGAAGTATTACGGTTATACCCGCAAGGCAGACTACGACAAGGGCATCAGAAACCAACCAAACACCCCAGAAAATCAGAATGGCAGCCTACTGCCGCGTGTCAACAGAGCAAGAAGAACAGCTATCAAGCTATGAAAATCAAGTGAACTATTACAAGAATTATATTAAGCAAAATCCCAATTATGAATTGGCAGGAATCTATGCGGATGAAGGGATTTCTGGTACAAACACAAAAAAGCGTGACGAATTTAACCGCATGATTGCCGATTGCAGAGCACATAAAATTGACCGCATCATCACAAAATCCATCAGCCGTTTTGCTAGAAACACCTTGGACTGTTTAAATTATGTGCGTGAACTAAAGGAACTTGGCATCGGGGTCATTTTTGAAAAAGAGAATATCGATACATTGGATGCAAAGGGAGAGGTGCTTCTTACCATTCTTTCTTCCCTTGCACAAGATGAGAGCAGGTCCATATCGGAAAACTCAACCTGGGGGATCCGCAGAAGGTACGAAAACGGAAAATTTGGGATGAGTACAAAGAGATTTCTAGGTTACGATAGAGATGCGAATGGCAATCTAATCGTTACTCCTGAGCAGGCAAAGATTGTGGTGAGACTTTACGATGAGTACCTTTCTGGAAAAACTGTGGATCATATCAAACGAATTTTTGAACTTGAAGGTATAAAAAATTAGAATGGAAAGACAAAATGGCAAGCGACAACCCTCCAAAGTATGCTCCTCAATGAAAAATACAAAGGAGAAGCCATTTTGCAAAAGAGCTACACGGTGGATTTCCTTACGAAGAAACGGGTCAAGAATGTTGGGCAGATTCAACAGTATCATATTGAGGATAACCATAAAGCGATTATCGACCCTCTAATTTGGGAAGCGGTGCAGCATGAACATCAACGGAGAAATAATTATTGTGAAGAGCACGGTTTGAATGCATATTCACGCACACCTGAATCAAATCCTTTTGCAGGAAAAGTCATTTGCGGAACATGCAATCAATCTTTTACAAGAAGAGGTTGGAAAACAGGGGATCGTTACCGAAAAGTATGGCAGTGCCAAGAACGCTACCGAGCGAAAGGGGTACAAGGCTGTACAAATAGACATGTCGATGAAGCCATTCTGGAGCAAGCATTTATGATGGCTTGGAATGCTTTGATTGATAATCGAGATGAAATAAAGGCACGATGGGAGACACTTGCTGAATTTGGTAACCCGCTAGAGCAATACAGAGCGGTGCAGTTCGCAGACATAACAGAGACCGCAAAACACATCAGGGAATTTGAAATAGATTTTATGCTAAAGACGCTGAATCACATCACAGTTTTTGAAAGTGGAAAACTGGTAGTAACCTTTATGGATGGGACGGAAATAGAATGTGGTGGAGATAAGTAAGACAGCAGCCTTTTTGAACGAATATAATAATAGGCTTGTTCTCCTTAAATAGAGAAAAGCCTATTAATTATTACTAGTTCATCGGGAAAAATAGCTCTATGAAAAAATCATTCTATTTACTTATCTCACTGCATTTGATGGATAAGATGAAATATCCTCATAATCATACCAATACTTGCTGTGACCTGGAAAATTATTATTATTTACCATTGGCCCAACACGATAAAGGGGTTTATCTCCAATTAGTTTTATTACCTCACGTATTCTTTCCTTATATTTACTCTCAAGTAAAGGCTTATAGTTCCCCCAAGCTGCAATAATGATATCCTTCGCAGGATTAAAATTGGACAATAATTGCAAAATTACTTCATTGTTGTATGTTCGATACATTAGCTCATCATCCGTTCCAATGTAATCTTTTAAATAATCTGGTGTACCACTAACCATCGTAAATAAATTGACAATGGTTACCTTTTGAACATTCCCTAATTTATATAGATAATCCGTTATCTTATAAATTGTGTCATCAGAAACTTTTCTTCCCTGAGTATCTTCTTTACCTGCATTACTCGGATTTTTTAGTATCACAATGGCATGCCCGCCATCTATTCGATTATGAAAAGGTATCGTAATTGAAAAACGGTGTAGTGTCTTTTCGCTTGAATCAAAAAATATAGGGTTCATCATAATATTTTCTTCGTCAATAAAATTTGAAAAGTAAACGGGTTTCAAAACCTCACCTCATTATGGATAACATTCTTCTAACGTAATTTTACATTAATTTTAGAATTATTTGTTATTATCTATTGGTGAACTAGATATTTATTATTACTTTTAAAGTAGTTATAAATAAATTCACAAACTACATTGACAACAATATATATGAGAGATATATTTTAGTTATAATAGGAGGGATATTATGGTAAAGGATTTAGTGGCTAAATGCCCAAGATGCGATGAAAAACTAATCGTAACAAGATTAAGTTGTGATAATTGTGAATTAGAATTAAACGGTGAGTTTCCCCTAAGCAAGTTTGACTATCTCTCAGCGGACGAACTTGATTTTGTTGAGAGCTTTCTGAAGGCACAAGGTAATTTTAAGACTCTTCAAAATGAGAAAGGCATGTCTTACCCAGCTGTAAAAAAGAAGTTTAATGATATATTAAATAAATTAAATCTATCTCCAATAAAAAATGAAGAAGGGAATAAAGCTGCTATGATAACTGTGGATAATCAACCTATTAACGAAGACGATAGCTTGGTTGTTAAAATGATAAAAGAAAAGCTTAATGTTAATGGTGGTAGAACTTCGATTCCTCTTTATAGTGGAGACCTTTGCGATATTGGTTTTGATCCAAACGGTAAGGGGCTAGTCTCACCTAAGATTCCTGTTCCTAACCATCTTATATGGGAAGTATTTGATGCTACTGTTGAGGTTGTAATCCAGATGGGCGGAAAAGCCATGAAGGGTAAAGCTCGTTCAGGAGCAAAGCTTGGAAGTGACAATTTGCCGCTTGATTCAGTAGAAGGATACATAGCACACAAAGTACATGGTGCACAAATTGGGGAGACCACTTTCGGACCAGGTTTCGTAATTGCTGCTATTTTGGATTGGGCTGGAATTTGCAATAATGAGAGAGGTTATTTGACAATAAATCCAACTTTTATAAATGAAATAAAATAGTAAAATGTTGCTAAATTATTGGTTTAATGTTGAATTTTGCAGGGGGATTTAAGAATGGCTCTACTTCAAGATGAGTTAAAAATAACAAAGATTCATGAATTACTTGAAATGAAATTGGCGTTACCATCATATCAACGTCCGTATAGGTGGAGTGTGAAGTCTACAAATACGCTTTTCCTTGATACATATAATGCCTACCAAGAAGGTGTACAAGAATACAGAATCGGCTCTGTCATTTTACATAAGGAAAATGAAAAATATAACATTGTGGACGGGCAACAGCGACTGACAACCCTTTCGATTCTTCTTTACTGTTTAGGTGATGAGGATCAGGGGCTATTACGAGAAAAATATAATCAGCTATCTAATGATGCAATAGTAACTAATTTTGAAATTTTATCTAAGCGGATAAGTGAACTTTCGGAAGATACGCAAAGCAAATACAAAGAATTTTTACTCGAGCATTGTAGTGTAGTTCAAATTGTCACAAACAGCGAGCAAGAAGCTTTTCAATTCTTTGATTCGCAAAACTCCCGTGGCAAGGAGTTAAAACCACATGATTTATTGAAGTCATATCATTTACGTGAGATGGATGATGAAAACGAAAATCTGAAAGTAAGAATTATCAACCAATGGGAAAATGTAAACCAGAATGATTTGAATGACTTATTTAAAATTTATCTTTACCCCTTGACGCAATGGTATAAAGGAAAAAGTGGTTTGGGTTATTCCTCCAGTAAGATTGATGTATTCAAGGGGATTAAAACCACGAATGTGTTTAATTATGCTATATATCATAAAGCAAGTAACCTTTTCGTTGAGCAGTTTAATGCAAATGGAAGCAGTGAACTTCTTGCATCTAAAGCGTTAAATCAATTTCAATTAACACAGCCGCTGATGGCAGGAAAACGATTTTTCAATTATTCACTTCACTACGGAAAGAAACTTGAACAAATACAAAAATTAATAAATAAGGTTCACACTAAAGAACAAGTTCCGAGTAGACGTTCTGGGGATCTTTACATTAAACAGTTATATGAATGTGCGTTATTGTTTTTTGCTGATCGCTTCGGTATTGAGAGCCTGTCTAAAGGCGTGATGCAGCAACTATATTCATGGAGCTATTCTTTACGACTTACTATGAATGCAGTGTATACCGAGACAATCAATAATTATGCACGGGAAGGGCATGATCGTATAAACAAGGGTCTGCATTTGTTTTCAGAAATCAGTGAAATGAATAATGCAGAAGAATTAAAACTTATTGTTTTGGAGCAACCAACTATTGAGAATAAAAATAAAGAGAAGTACAAAGCGGTGTATGATTTACTTTGTAAATGGAATAGGTGGTAGGAGATGGATAATAATTTAAACATCATACCGGTATCAAGCATTTTTACGAATATTAGTTATGTTATTCCAATTTACCAACGGAACTATGCTTGGGAAGAAACGCAAATTGAACAACTGATAGAAGATATTGATAGTTCAATTGACAATCTTAATAAAAACTATTTTCTTGGTAATCTTATTGTTAATCAAACTGATAATAATATTTACGAAGTAATAGATGGACAACAAAGATTGACCACATTATTTCTATTAGAAAATTATCTTGGCATGAAGTTTGCGAAAGATGTGTTAAGATTTGAGGCGCGCGAAAAATCAAACCGTACCCTTAACCTCTTAATCAAAGACAATAATCATGAATTAATGGAAGAATTAGTCTCTGTTGAAATCTTAAATGGTTATCGAATCATTGATACCTATATGAAAGCTAACAATATAGACAAAAATGAATTAGTTAAAAAACTAGAAAAGGTTTTTCTAGTTCGTGTACAAGTTCCACAAGGTATAGATTTGAATCATTACTTTGAAATAATGAATACTCGTGGGGAGCAACTTGAACTTCATGAAATAGCAAAGGCAAAGTTTTTAGAAGTATTGGATACAGAACACGATAAAAAAACCGCAGCATTGATTTGGGAAAAATGCACTAACATGGACTCCTATCTCCAAATGAATTTTGATCCAAAAGTTAGGAACTCCCTTTTTACAAAAGATTGGTCCAGTATCAAGGATAGTATCGATGATTTTAATTCAATTAGGGAATGTATTCCGAGAGATGAAGATGATAAAAACTCAGTTCCTTTGATTGAAATCCTAAAAAATAAGAAACTCCTAAATAAAGGAGTAAGTAAGGACGAAGCTGAGAATGAACGTTTCGAATCGACTATCTCGTTCCCCAACTTTTTACTACAGGTGAATTCTGTAATTAATAGGTTAGAAGAGGAAGATTCAACACTTGATGATAAACACTTCTTGAATCATTTATCATGGGCTTGGGCCGATGCTGATAGAGCAAAGAACTTTCTATACCATATGCTAAAATGCCGTGTGTTGTTTGATAAATATATTTTGAAACGAGAATATGCTAGAGAGTATAAAGAAACTGGAAAATGGTCGTTACAACGTTTAGAGAAATATAGTGATGGAAGAAGTGATAAACCCAAATATGTAGGCACTTTTGGAGATGACGATAGTCAGAATAATAAACAAATAAGAACACTGCAATCCTGCTTGCGCATAACCTATACATCACCGAAGACTATGCATTGGATTTCACTAGTCTTAACCAAGTTATTAGAGAATGAATCATGTGACATTATTGAAATCCTTGAAGATTACTGCAAAACAAAAGTGATCCAGTCAAACTATGAGGATGAGGAAATTAGTGGATTTGGTTATGAAAGAATCGTATTTACATACCTTGATTATCTATTGTACAAAAATGGGTATTCATACTTGGGTAGGGAAATTATCCAGCCATTGCGAGATGACTGGCAATTCCAATTTAGAAGTTCCATTGAACACTTCCAACCACAAAACCCAGTGGAAGGTATACCTTGGGAACGGGTTGACCTAGATGGTTTTGGAAACCTTGCATTAATTACTGTATCTGGAAACTCGAGGTTTTCTAATTCGCCACCGGCAGGAAAAATCAGCTTCTCAAGCATTATCGGGCAAAGTTTGAAACTTAAGATCATGAAAGAATTAATCAATCTCAATGATGAAAAATGGACGGAAGAAATAGCAAGCAAACATAAAGAAGAAATGTTTAGCATTTTAAAGGGGTAGTATTTACGACCAGAATTACGGAATTCAAGACTCTTATGTACAGCAAAAATGGTACGTTTTTTGAAATTTGACTTTTCTTTACTTTCAGAGCATTACTAGACATCAATAAAATGATGGAGGTGATGCAAATGAAATATGAACAACAAGAAAAAATAATTGAATTAAGGAAAATGGGTATTGGGTATCGCAGCATAGCTACAGCAATGGATTTATCCAGAGATAAGGTCAGAAATTTCTGCAAGGCTCAAGGGCTAGATGGCTATGGTGTGGATGTTAAAAAATCAGCGGTAGAAGAATCTACACCAAGAGAGCAATGTAAAAATTGTGGAAAGCGTATAAATTTAAAACCCATTTCAGGACGGCCGAGAATCTATTGCTCACAAGATTGTAAAAGGAAATGGGAGGATGCACATCCTACTATTCGTCAGTACATTTGTTATTATTGCGGGATAAAATTTGAGAGTCGGTCTGCAAATGCAAACTTTTGTAGTCACAAGTGTTATATACGAGACAGGTTCTGGCGCAAAGAAGATATTGCAGAAGTTGTAAAGTATTTAGAAAAAGAAACCCCCGTACCCAATGCACCAGGATGGATAAAAGACTTAATAATGGGAAGAAATGATAAACAGACTGACCCCATACAATAATATTTTGCCCTTAACGATATCAGCAAAACTCTACCCCATGGGGTGCGAACCCACTAAATATGGAGTAAAAAACAATAATTTTCCCCTTTTGTAAAAGAGTATTGCGTAATTGTATAAAATATAAGTGATGTCGCATGTTGAATGTGTGTCGCAGATAGTTTTGAGAGAAAATTAATCAGGTAAAATTGAAAACCGATAAGTAATTGTCGGAGTGCCGTTTCTGTCTACATCAATACGTTCAACAAAATGATGGAGTATCTCCTCCGTTAACTCATTGAGAGGTAAGAACCGGTTTATTGTGTTCCGGAGGTTTTCAATCCTTCCAAGAAATTCATCATCATGTCGGAGTGAGGCCTCAAGCCCACTCCTTTTAATATTTAATTCATTAATTCGTCCTTGATGTTCATAAGGCGTGTGATTGGGGTTAAGAGATGGTTTTACCATGAAAAACTTGTAAAAACTCAGCGGTATTTAAAAAAAGTAACAGAGGATATTGAAAGTTATCGGGTTCGGAAGATTAGATGGGCGATAGATGATATGATTAAGAATGGTGAGATATTGACGGTTTATAAAATTCAGTTATACGCAGGATTTGGTGGAGCTAATAAAGGTATAAAGGAACATATAACGAATATACTGTCGGAATATAAATGAGAAGCGGAGGTAAACCTCCGCTTCCGTTGAAACGATCATAGCAAAGTATCAAATCATTATTCTATTTTTCTATCATCCTCTTGGTGGAAATGAATCAATTCCATAACTGTTTTTCTCTCTAATTCGACCTTGATGGTTATGAATAACTAATTCAGACTGTTGGTTTATTGCAATGTTTTTGGCGTAAGCAATAGCCTCGCTTTGAGTATTAGTAATTTTAGTAGCTTTTGTATTACCAGCACCTTTTATTTGCCAACCTCCGCCAGGAGACGGTGTTACGTGTTGATTCTTTCCCATTTTACATACCTCCAATTTTTTGAATAATTTGGAGAGCCGAACATATCTTCTTCTTGTTTTACTTTAAGAGGTTGAGGTATGATGTTAAATGAAATTTATCAGTTGACTCTTATTTGTCCCCAAACAAATAAGAGTTTTTTTATCCCTGAAATTGCCCTTCAGAATGGCTATACCTTACAGTAAAGTGCGGATCTAATTGATAATTAAATGAAACAATGGATCGATTTGTATTTTGCAGTTGTTGTACCATTTCCTGAATCTCCTGCCCATTTTCATCAATTCCCTTAGTATCTACACTGTTTATCACCGCACCAGAAGGAGTAAGAATAGTAAGTTGAACCCTGCTTCCATTTGTCATTTGTATACCATCAAAAGGTAGCCGAATTTCAAATTGATAATCTTGACTGCTTAAAAGTGGGAATATTTTATAATCATACTTTAGTTCGTAAACGTAGCTGTTCCCTACCTGTGCTACCTGCTCCAGTTGACGTTCTTTTAACGCTGATAAGAGTATAAGTTTAGCAGAATCTCTAAGCGTATCAGTTGTATCACCTGTTAAAGAGCTTTGAATGATATTTTCTGTTCCTTCTGTCAAAACGGAAGCTCTGTAAGGACGATACTCCAAACCTTGCAACTTAATTAATTCCAATGCTGGATTTGGAAGTGAAACACCTGCTGGAACATAATAGGATTCAGTTAGTGGAGAATCCGTAATAATAGTTGTTTGGACCATTACGGAATCATATTGATTGCCGTTATATCGAGAACTACCGCTTACAAAAACTGTGACCTCTTGAAATTTAATATTTGCCATTCTACTTCACTCCAATTTTTCGTATTTCCTCACCCTCCTATTTTCAGAACATTTATTCGACTCTCTCAATATTGAATTATAGCACTACTTATTTTTATTATCCACTAAATATCTACATATAGTACTGAAAATATTTTCGACACCACTATATATTGTAGTATGTTTAAAATGATTATTTTTTGTCAAATCAGTAATCTTCTAATTATTTGAGAAAATAGAAGGAATAGTAGGAATTTCAATGGAAAATAAGAAAATATATAAAATTCTAAAGTTTGCTTTTGGTAATATAAGAATTAAATGAAATATTTTCACATATTATGTTACATTTTGTATATGCAATGTTACACAAGGAGTCATGATAAGAAGGAGCATACAAAGGTACGAATAGATAAAGAGAGTTTGAGAAAATTAGAGGGGATAGCTTATCAATTACAAAATACGCTAAATATCAATATTTAAGAAGACTACGGATATAAAGTGCATAATCAATGAAGAATATGAATGCTCTATCATCCAATTAATAATATATAGAGCAAAAAATATGAATAAACCGCTATTAAAATATAACAGAGAAGTAAACATGGCAAGGAGGACCAGCAAATATTATTTCAAGAAGATCGTACAAGGAGTGACGTTTTATTATGGAACAGCAAATGCGAATATGGATGAGTGAGAGAAACCCTAATGGGAGTAGAGATTTTCGTGCTTATCCTGTGGTTAATTTGGAAACGGCAAAAACTGTTTTGTTTGATTTTATTTCAGAATTAGAATTGATCAAAGAGATTTATCCAAATACATTCGGTTTAGAAGTATGGGATGAAAATAAGCATGATTGGTTTGAATGGGAAAACGAAGATGGGTTAGACATTAGAGAATATATTTATTCGCATAGCGGCGGTGATGAATAATGGGGAGTGTTAATGAACATGTTTTGTTAAGATTGGATGAAATAATTACATATGAATCAATAGTGACACAAGTAAATAAGTTAAATAATGAATCATATTGGTATAAACAATCTTATAGACCATTTATTAATAGGTTCAGAGAAACAAGGGGTGAGATGAATATCGGAGTATGTGCAGAAAGAGTTGCGTTGGTTTATTCATGGCTTCCAAAGATACCTCTTTCTTCCTTTGCTTTAGATTGCCAGGAAATACAAGCAAATATTAATAAGTTGACAGAATTTGAATTAACATTTCATGATGCACAACTTTTAACCATTGGAAAGACAGCTTACCTTGGTTCTCAATATCATGGTGAGACAATCTTTCCATCTTATAAAGGTTATTATGATACCGCAATTAGGGATTTTTTGATTCCCACTGGATACCTTCTACACAAAGTACCAAAAATAGACACTCAACTATCTTCAACAACTAAACTACTACATTTTATGTTACCTAATTTATTTCCTATCTTTGATACTAAAGTTTGTAAAAAAATTTTTGGTACTACTCACCAGACTTACGGAAAATACCATGCATATGTATTTGAACTTCAACAGTTTCTTAAACAAAGTCGGGTGGCTTCATATATAAAAAGCATTGCTCAGAAAATGGATTTGTCACCCTTATATATCATTGACCTTGTTATCTTTAATGTGGATGAAAGTTCGAACAAGAACAATGAAACCAAATAATTTTTCCTATACATATTAAAATTACTTTGTACAAAGTTGGATAATTATGAATCAGCCAAAGGCATATGGAACATTTATCAAAAGAGGAAACAATATTTATCGAACATCGGCGTTCATGCAGTGGGGTGAATCGGAAAAGTCAATTGGAGCTTGCCTATTACGTAATCCAGGGTCGTTTGAACTTGGAAAACAATTAACTTCAACACTTAATACTATTGGCTATGCAAGTGGATGGACTGAATTTGAAAAATTTGATCCAACTATGGAGCAGTTAGTTAATATAGTCAATGGAATAAATAGTGGTAAAAAAGCGTTTTCGGGTCGGCTTTATATCTATAACCTATTTAATCTTCGAAATACTAAATTAAATGATGCCACCGACGAGTTTGAAACACTTGTTCATTCGGGGGAGTATAACATAACAGAATCCTTGGTTTCTCTTAACGAATTAAAAACCCACCCCTGGATACTTTTGGGATGGGGGATTGAAAAAAATAAAAGCAGGAAGAACATTCAATTAATTAAAGGAAAATGGCAACGTTTGATTGATGAAGCTAAGGTTCCGTCATTTGGGAAAAAGCATAAGGAAAAGAAAGAATACTATCATATTTGTCCACGAATTTCAACAGAACGCCCAATAATGGCAAAAGAACTTATAATGATGTATAAGAGGAAATTTGAAATACTTCGATTTCCAATACATGCAACAAAGCCAAATTTAATTGTGGAATCAAACCCATCAGAAAATATTGGTGTTTTTGCTATGTTCGAAGATGGCTGGTTTAAATCACATGAAAATCCAGAAGACATTGTAATGGGTTTTTTCTCATCTTCGTATTAAGGAGGGGTATAAATTAAAAAGCTTATCAATACAGAGCTGGAGGTAATGGTAATGGAGTGGTATGGGCTATTCCGATTGGTAAAACTCTACCAAATCCCAAAGATTACATGGAATACGTATCCGAACCAAAACCTGACTTTGTTTTGACCGACTTCATGGAAGCAGTTGAAGGTGACAGGACTTCAATGTCATATTTACAAGCATCAATAGTATTTCACGAGTTACATGAGTTTGGGGCTATTTGGCATGGGGTATCATGGGGACGGGATGTCATATTACCAGATAGTCAAATTGAGGGTTCTAATTTGGATGGTTATGAATGGGATATGCTGGAGGAAGAGCCATGTGCCATGTATCATTGAACCTTATTTTTATTACAATAGTGAAGGTAATCCAGTTATTGTCTTTCACACAATAGTACATTGAGGGGAATGAACCAGATTACCTTAATGTTGAGATTATCGAATTTGAAAATATACATCATATTGATATGTTTCGAGATGAAGAATCCGAGGAATGATACTGGAAATTCTACTATTCCATGGTATTTTTATATTACTGGTAGTAATGATTTCTAGATAAAATCTTATTACTAGGTATTTTGTCGTTTATGAGGAATTATGTGTCGATTACGTTAAAGTGTTTCTGCTTCTTTATAATAAATAAAAAATGAGGAAATAAAATTTTGAAAACATGCCATATTATTCCTTTTATATAGTAAAATAGACTTATAATTTACTATGAAAGCGGAGGAACAAAATGAACAAGAAAAAAATTATTGGTTTAGTCTGTTTTTGTATGATAGTTCTTGTTACTGGTTGCTCAAATAATGAAAAATATGATGAATCTTTGGCGGAATTTTACAGATATTCTGATTCAACATTCTTTTTTGCTGGAATGGCTTTAGATAGTTATTCGACCGCATGGAGTGACGCAATCGATAACGACCAAGATTTTAATAAAGTTTTAAGCGAAAAAGTTGCAAATTCAGAAAAAAGTTTCGGAAAAGCTTCAGACACACTATTAAAAGATATGTCCAAAAATCTAAAAATAATTTCTGAAGCTTCACAAAAAAATCCAGATGAATATAAAGAAATTTATCAAGAGAGTAAAAAATTGTACTCAACATTATCTGCTTTAGTTGAGCAAGTTCATAATCCTTCTGGATCACTTCTAACATTTAATCAGAATGTTAATGAATTAACCCAAGAATATAATACTTCACACGATATGATTAAAACTCTTTTATCAGATAATGTAAAAAAAGTAATAAAACAACAAGAAAAAGAGGCAGAGAAAAAAGATAATGGAGATAAAAAATAAAATAGCTTTTTCAGCAAGTGACAAAAATTTTATATAAGTCTATTAATCTGATTTTTAAATCAAATCCTGATATTTATAAGAATGCTTACCCAAACTGGCAAAAATCGGTGTGGAATTTATCTTAATAATGATCAATGAATATACCTTAAACCTTATCTCTACTATGTAGCAAACAAATAAAAACGTTCACAACACAATAAACATTTTCCTTCACTCCCCAACAGTGAGAATAAAAAATGTGCATCGAAGCGTGAGAAAAATGCCCGACAAGCCCGACATATCCACATTTGTGAAAAAACAGCCGATGAAAAAGTCTATTTTAAGTCGATAAAAAACGTGAAAAAAAGCGTGGAAAAAGCCCGAAAAAACATGGGTTTTTGAAGCGAAAACGGGTGAAAAGCGGGAGAAAAGGAAAATCTTTATTATCATAGCGAACGGTGGAATGCGGGTTTGATTGGAGTGGAAGTGAACGTTTATTTTTTAACGGTACATAAAAATTAAAAAATTCCGTTTGGTCCAGTTATAAGACTGGGCCATTTTGTATGTAAACTTTTGGTTCACTTTTTATTTCTATAACAAACATTCGACATACATCGGGTTGTGCCAGGCATCATAGCCTTTGTGGTCGGGACTTTTGCTTGTAGTTTCTATTAACGTAGTGAATGGAAACTATTAAAGAACTTTAGATTATTTTGTTATTCAACAAACGGATTGTTGTAGTTAGTTTTTTGTAATATTATGTTGAAGAATGTTAGAGGGAATGGTAAATTTAAACAGTTGAGAAATTGTATTAGGAGGAACTAATTTGAGATTAGAAAAGGGATCTTAGAGAATTTTAGATCTTACAAGCAAAGAGTTACTGTAGATATTATTGATATTACAGGATTACTCGTTTATCATTCTACTGTCGAAACCACACTACAACAAGAATCCCTTCTTAATGGTGAAAATCTTCTAGAAATACATAAGTATATGACTGGAGTAAAAAAACTCTTACATTTATTCAAATAATTCCTTACATAATAGATTAGTTGGATTAAAAGGACAAGCATTGTAATGGTAAAAATGAAAGGTGAGAAAAAAGTGGATACAAATAGAGAAATTATCGAAGAAAAAGACGAAAAAATTGCACAGCTAGAAAGACAATTAATTGAATTAAAGGAAGCACAACAGCAAATTGCTGCAACTATTGCGGTAGGTCAGAACTCAAGATCTTTATCTCTACCAAGAGGTATATTTAAGTCTTTCTTAAAAGCTGGTGCATGGAAGATTATTTTGGTCATGGTCCCCCTTGTTTTTTTAGTCGTCATGACTTCAGTAGGAATTCGGCTATTTGGGGGCAGTACCTCCAAACAAGAATCTGTCACTTTTGTTGAACGTGTTCAAGAGCTAGCCACATTGGCAACAGCTGAAGCTCATATGAAAGAGGTTCTACATGTAAAGGATAATAAGATTTTCGGGAAAGAAATCTCTATTGATCTGCCAGGAACAAAGAGAGATGTACTATTAGTTGTACCTGCGACGGTTATTGCTGGTGTTGATTTGAAAAGGGTTACTTCTGAGGATATGGATATTAATGAAGAAACAAAAGAAATAGATATTACCCTTCCTCATGCAAAGCTCATCCAGGATCCATCACTACAGATGGATAAAATACAATCCGTTGATAATAGTGGGCTTTTCCGTGGTGATATTAAATGGGATGAGGGGAATGACCTGACCGCTAAGGCACAAGAGAAAATTCGTCAAGATGCCATCAATAGTGGGTTACTGGATACTGCAGATAAAAATGCAGTAAAGGTGTTAAAGGAATTTTTTAAGAATATTGGTTATACGGTAAATGTCACGTTTAACTAATAAACGGCCTACCTATGCTACTTGGGACAGGCCTGTTCTAATCTACTAATCATTGGAGTGATTTCATGTTAAAAAATCTATTTAAGAAGAAAACAGATTTAGATGAATTATCCTCATCAACTATTGATGAAGTAGACAAAATTGAAATTGAAGAAGAACTAGTCGCTGATTTAAAGGATGAAGCAGAAAAACTAAATGCTGAAGAAATAAACAAACACGAAGAGCATTTCTCAGAGGGAAAATTTTGGACTAAGGTTCAAAAATTCTCTAAAAAAGCTGGAACTTCTGTAGTCTACGCCGTTCTATTACTTTATTACACACTTCAAAAGCCAGATGTACCATTAAAAGTTAAAGCAACCATTGTTGGGGCTTTAGGTTATTTTATTTTACCTCTAGATATTATACCTGACTTAGCGGTTGGTGTAGGATATGCTGACGACTTAAGTGTTGTAATATTCGCTTTAGTTCAAGTAGTTTTATATGTGGATGATGAAATTAAAATGCAAGCAAAAAATAAACTAAAAGATTTATTCGGTGAGAATGTAGATACAACTGAGATTGATAATAAAATAGGTAGATAATGATATTAAAAGTCTGTTTCCAAGGTTTTAGGAAACAGACTTTATTTTCTTGGATTTGTAGTAAGAACTTTAACGTTTTATTGCAGTTCAGCTACATGGAGAATTAGACGGATCACAGAATTGCTGCCAAAACAAAGTTATTTTTGGCACAGTACAACGATACTATTCAATAAAAAATTGTAATTAATAAACGGGAGCAATTTTTGGTTAATTATTAAATAAATAGGTAAACACCACTACACCATAATCTATCTGCGATCACCACTCAAGCCACGTTGAGTGCTGTTCACTTTTAGTTTTAAGTGAATAAAGATGAGGTTGTGTGTGTAAAAAAGTCTCTCTGCTTGTAAAGTGGAGAGACTTTTTTGTACGGAAAAGGCTAAGAGGGGGATTTATAACCAACTAAATATATGGCAAAAAAATATGCGGACTGAATATGGGCATAAACCATAAATATTATTTTAGCAACAGTTTAAAATACTTCAACGCGAAATAGGCTCTTAGTTTAGTAACAGACACCTAAATGAAAACATAATTTGTTGAAGAGAGTATACATCGTAACTAATGATTTCGTTTATACAGAACTGGTATTGACTTTTTTACTCTTTATTCAAGATTAACTTAGATCATTAAATATAATGGGGAGGAAAGAATACAATATGTTTCAAAATGAGCTACAGGGGTTGGGAATCGACCCTTACCAAGTTGGTCAGTTAGTTCCTATGGATACTCAGAGCCAGGACCTGCAAATGATGGCTAGACGTTGCGGTGGCTGCGGACATTGCGGTGGCTGTGGAGGCTTTCGTTGCGGCGGTTGTGGAGGATTTCGATGTGGCGGATGTGGCGGATGTGGCGGCTTCCGTTGTGGTGGTTTTGGATGTTTTGGCTGCTTCGGTTTCAGCTGTTTCGGCTTTGGCATCGGTTTTAGCTGTTTCGGTTTCATTTAATTGCTTTGGCAGTTTGAGCCGTTATATACCGATAACATTTCGTAAAGAAAAAATTAATAATGTAAATCAAAAGTGTCCTTGCGTAATTTTCCCGCAGGGGCACTTCTTAAATTTAAGGCTGTATTAAAGCTCATTGTTGATTTTTTAGCGTCGTTGATTGGAGTTTCCGCTTTTCTTATCATATTGGACAAAAAATCGTACATAAACTGATAGTGCATAATTAGTACGAATATGAATAAGGAGGGGCTGAATGACAAAACTGGACTCGTCCTCACGTCTTAAGGTCAAAAGGGATACTTTCTTTCTTCCAGATCCACATGGCGGTGTGTATTTAAGAAACAACTTAAGCTCATTCCGAATAGAAGGTAATACAATCTATCAGTGGATTGAAAAATTGCTTCCAATGTTTAATGGGGAGCATACAATGGGAGAATTAACAATGGGATTAACTGCCCCTTATCGGGACAGGGTATACGAAATAGGAGAAACGTTGCACAACAACGGTTTTGTACGCGATCTAAGCAAAGATAAACCCCATCAATTGAATGGAAACCTTCTTGAAAAGTATGCATCACAAATCGAATTTATTGAGAATATTAAGGGGTCTGGTGCTTACCATTTTCAAGAATACCGTAAAGCGAAGGTTCTGGTTGTCGGCTCTGGCCCCTTTATGGGTTCATTGGTTTCCTCGTTAATCGAATCGGGTCTTCCCAAATTAAATGTCTTGGTCACAGATTCCGTTCCTACAAATTGGCAGAGGCAAAATGAACTGGTGCAAAATGCCCGTAAGACCGATTCTGAAGTCGAGATAAAGAATGTACCCTTTCATAAGGACGCAGGAAGCAGTTTCTGGAGAGAAGCAGTTCAGCCCTATGATTGGATTCTATATGTCTCGCAGGATGGCAATATAAATGAGCTAAGGGATCTTAATCTGGTTTGCAAAGAAGAAAAGAAGGCATTTATGCCAGCTATCTATTTAGACCAGGTGGGGCTTTCTGGTCCATTCAATCAACCGGATACAGCTGGATGCTGGGAGTCCGCATGGCGCAGAATCCATCAATCAGCACTAAAAAAAGATCGGCCGTCTCAATCCTTCTCTTCAACAGCGGGATCGATTCTGGCAAATGTTTCAGTATTCGAATTTTTCAAAAGGGCTACAGGGATTACAGATTCCAATGAGAGTCATCAAATTTACATGCTTGACCTTGAAACTCTCGAAGGAGACTGGCTTTACTTCATCCCACATCCATTGGGTACGTCTAAATGTGACACTCCAAGACTGGTGGAAGATTTTGATTTACGCCTCAAAGAGGAAACGGACAGAAATGAACCAACGAGTAACCTCTTAGAGTATTTCAGTCGTTTAACGTCAGAAGAAATAGGAATTTTCCATACTTGGGAGGAACGAAATTTACCCCAACTTCCACTTGCACAGTGCTATGTTCAAGCAGTTAACTCTTTTTCAGAGGGACCGGCAGAGCTGCTTCCTGAAGTTGTCTGTGCAGGACTAACACATGAGGAAGCAAAAAAAGAGGCAGGGCTAACAGGCATTGAAATGTATGTTTCACAAATGATAAATTTGCCCGTATTGGGAGACAAACATCAGAAAAATAAGGTAGGTGCGAAAATACCTGAGGGATTTATTGGCATCGGTTCTGGAGAAACAATGGCAGAGGCTGTTTGTAGAGGCCTTCAAGTATATTTAGGTGAAGAATTGAAAAAGAGAAAGGGTGATCAGCAGAGTAAGGTTTATCGAATTAAGGTGGGAGCCCTAGAAGATAAGAGATGCAGATTTTATTTTAATGCCTTGACTACCTTAAATGGTGCTCCAACAATTGGTCTAAAAGGGGATGTACTAGGATTCCCTGTGGTAGGGGTAAGGTCGAAGGGCCGTTGGTACACAAGTGTAAGTCTAAATACCACATTGTCATTACGTAATGCATTGGAACAAGCGCTTTTGGATGCTCAAAACCAAGTATATTCCACAGAAATGCAAGAGAGCGAGTCTTTTGTTTTTCTGGAAAAAAATGAAAGTAAACTGGATATCCCATCTTGTGATGAAATTACGTCTCGGGAGCTATTACAATCGTCTATTCAGGTATTGAACCGGAACCGCAAGCGGCTAGCAATCTATGACCTTACCTTTGAGCCTTTTTTAAAACAAGAGCTGGCAGGGGTGTTTGGTGTTCAGGTTAAAGAGGGGGGATCCTAATGGCTGCTCATATACTTATAGATGGTGAGGGGGTATTAGCGGATTATGTCTATAATCAATTGTCCCCAAACTATCTTGTTAGGCGCCAAAGCATTCTTGAAGAGGTTCCCGAAAATACAGAATTAGTTCTTGTGCTGCATGATACCTGGAAACCATCCGTTCATCAAAAAGCGGAAGAGAGGTTAAGGGCTTTAGCTATTCCTTGGTTTCGAGGTTTCGTTTTGTTAGGTGAGGGAATCATTGGTCCATTTGTACGCCCTGGTGTACCGGGATGTTCTCACTGTGCTGACATACGACTTATGTTAGCTGGGCCTGACCGCCAAGAAATGTGGGGGCTTCGGGTGAAAGTGGCAACAGGAGAAGATTTACTGCGTGATGCATGGGCATCACGAACCGGATTATCGCAAATGGCGTTCTTGATTAGCAACGAAGTGAAAAAGATTCTTCAAGGAGAAGAAAGCAGCTTAGAAGAACGGGTGTTCATAACAAATCTGAAATCGTTAACGATCTCTAGCCACTTTTTTTTGCCAAATTCGTTATGCCCTATGTGCAGTCGAATACCTAAAGACACATCTGAATTGGCGCACATTAAGTTAGAATCTAGTCCTAAATTGAACCCCACTGGTTACAGATGTCGTTCGATGGATGAATTAAAAAACGTGCTAGTCAAAGATTATCTGGATTATCGTACGGGAATCATGAATGGGAAAATGCAGGATATCAAGTTGCCGTTTGCCGATGTTTTAGTGAACATGCCGTTGTTTGATGGGGACGAGGGAGTAGCAGGCAGGACCAATTCTTATGAAATGAGTGAGCTAACTGCCATTTTAGAGGGTTTGGAGAGATATTGCGGAATCGAACCTCGCGGCAAAAGGAAGGTAGTTCGTGATAGCTATTACAATTTAGCGGAAAAAGCACTAGATCCTGCAAAAGTAGGTTTGCATGAGAAGGAACAGTATGCAAGGCCCCATTTTCCATTTAAAACATTTCATCCTGATAAACCAATGAATTGGGTCTGGGGATATTCATTTTTACAAGAACGCCCTATTCTGGTTCCGGAGTTACTGGCCTATTACAGTTTGGGATATGGAGAAGGCTTTGTTTATGAGACCTCCAACGGTTGTGCATTAGGAGGAAGTTTAGAGGAGGCCATTTTCCATGGCATTATGGAAGTAGTCGAGCGAGACTCATTCTTATTAACCTGGTATGCACAACTTCCCCTTCCCCGTCTTGACCTTAGTTCTGCGAACGACAAAGAATTGCAGCTGATGGTGAGCCGGATTCGTGAGGTGGCTGGTTATGACCTGCATTTTTACAATTCGACGATGGAACATGAGATTCCAAGCGTTTGGGCAGTGGCCAAAAACAGAACATCCAAGGGAGCAAACCTCATTTGTGCAGCCGCAGCGAATCCTGATCCTGTAAAGGCAGTAAAAAGTGCGATTTACGAGCTTGCAGGAATGATGTTTAGGCATGACGAAATCTTGGAGAAAAATCGACCGAAATATGAAGCGATGTTACAGGATCCGTTTGCAGTACGTACTATGGAGGACCATGGCATGCTTTACGGACTAAGAGAAGCAGAGGAGAACTTGAGCTTTCTATTAGATGAAAATCGCCCGTTACGTACATTTGCTGAGGAATTTAAATGCCCACCTGTGAATGCTAATTTGAAGGATGATGTTGAGGATATTCTAAATAGGTTTCGAATGCTAGACTTGGAAGTCATTGTGGTTGACCAAACAACACCAATAACCAAACGGAACGGTTTATTTTGTGTAAAAGTATTGATTCCTGGGATGCTGCCAATGACATTTGGACATCACCTTACACGTATACAAGGTCTTGAACGGGTACTCAACGTACCTGTGAAACTCGGGTTTAAAAAGCATCCGTTAACATATGAACAGTTGAATCCATATCCCCATCCTTTTCCATAACTGCAAGAGTAGGAGGGTTTCAGGTTGGAACTAGATACATTTCTATACAATCTGCATTTTGACACTGATAAACTTCTTCCGCCGGATTGGCAACCGGATTGGGAAGACGCACCACTTCCCTATAAACTGTACCGTGGCTTACCAGAGATTCCACTTACCGCAGATGTACCGTTAACTCTCAAAGGAAGAGAGGCTAATTCAATACCCAGCTTGGAGGAGTTTGGTCATTACTTATGGTATGTATATGGTCTTACTCGATACTCTCTAGCTGCTTTCATTGAAGGCACCGAGGAAAAAGCTACTGTAAGCTACGCCCAGTTGTTTCGCAGATTTGTTCCCTCTGGCGGAGCATTGTATCCCAATGAATTATATGTGTACTTAAAGTTGGAGGATGTACCTGAGGGAGTATACCACTACGATGTTGCACACCATCGCCTTTTATTGCTGCGTGAAGGCAACTATGATTCCTATCTATCAAGAAGTCTTGGAAATCGTTATAATCTTTCAGATTGTTTTTGTACTGTTTTTGTATCGACGGTTTTTGGAAAAAATTTTTATAAATACAATAATTTCTCTTACAGGTTACAAGGGTTAGATACAGGCGTAGTAATTGGGCAATCGTTAGAAGTGGCGGGTAGGATGGGGTTCTCAACACGGGTATGTTACCAATTTCTAGATCGTTCTATCAATCATTTGCTTGGGCTATCTGAACAAGATGAAAGTGTATATGCTGTGATCCCATTATCTATTTATAATGTTGACCAATTTAATATAGAAAAAAATATTTCTATTTCTGCAACGGAATTGTCCCGGGAAGTTCCAATGCTGAAGCATGTAACATATAACCGTTCAAAGAGAGTCATTGATTACCCAGAGCTGAAAGAGATCAATAAAGCCTCGATGTTCGAAACAACACATTCATTTGTGAATATAAAACAAGATAATCCTCTTAACAATGCATTAGGTACAGAGTTAACCATACTGCCATTTCCGGAGGCCATTTCATACGATTTGGCATCCGTTTGCAGAGAGCGGCACTCTCCAGATATTGATTTTATGCTAGGGAAAATCAGTCAAACAAAAGTATCCACTTTGTTACATGAGACTTTTTCATTTTCATATCAAAAAGACCTTTACCATACACAGGGGAAGCTTGGGACTGGTTTAAATTTGTATGGCACTTTTTATAACGTGGAAGGTGTTCGAGATGGTGCTTACGTCTATGACAAGAATGCTCATGCACTTCGGAGAATATCTAAGGGGGATTTACGGGAGTATATGCAAAATTGTTTAACAGTGCCTAATGTAAACCTGTTTCAGGTTCCTCTCTGTCTGCATGTTGTTGGAGACAAGGACCACCTCAAAAAGGAACTGGGTTATAGAGGATACAGAATTCAACAGATGGAAGCTGGTATACTCGTGCAAAGGCTGCTCTTGACAGCGTGTGCCCTCGAGATGGGAGGACACCCACTATTAGGATTCGACTCGAACCAAAGTGATGACCTTTACGGAGTCAATTCGAAAGAAAAAACGTGCCTTATACAAATCCCTGTAGGTCCATACCGTCCCCGCGTTTGGTTAAAAGGAAGCTTGAATAGCTAGGATAGACAGGAGAATTAACAATTTTTTATTGAAGTGATTTTTAATAATATTAATAAAAGGGTACCCAAATGAAATTTTACTCATTGGGTACCCCTTAATCTTTATTTAAAACACTTTCGTAGTCCAATCCTCACAGTTCCAAATATCAGTCGCAATTTCACGATAGAAATCAGGTTCGTGGGATACCATCAAGATACTTCCGCGATATGCTTTTAAAGCACGCTTTAATTCTTCTTTTGCATCTACATCCAGGTGATTGGTAGGTTCGTCTAGAATTAATAAATTCGTTTCTGTGTTTAAAATTTTACACAATCGAACTTTGGCCTTTTCGCCACCAGAAAGGACTTCGATTTTACTTTCAATATGTTTCGTCGTTAATCCACATTTTGCAAGGGCAGCACGGACTTCAGCCTGATTCATACTTGGGAACTCGCTCCAAATCTCTTCAATACAAGTGTTGTAGTTGGACTGTTTAACTTCCTGCTCGAAGTAACCGATGTGTTGATATTCACCACGTTCCACTTTACCGGAAATTGGATTAATCAACCCAAGAATACTTTTTAAAAGAGTAGACTTCCCAATACCGTTTGCACCAACGAAAGCAATTTTTTGTCCGCGTTCCATTTTCAAATTCAAAGGGCGAGAAAGTGGTTCATTGTAACCAATAACAAGATCTTCAGCCGTGAAAATATAACGACTAGTTGCACGAGCTTCTTTGAAGTTAAACTCAGGTTTAGGCTTCTCTCTTCCCAATTCAATAACATCCATTTTATCGAGCTTCTTTTGACGAGACATCGCCATATTACGAGTTGCCACACTTGCCTTGTTACGAGCAACGAAATCCTTCAAATTAGCAATTTCTTGTTGTTGACGCTTGTAAGCAGACTCTAGCTGTTGCTTCTTCATTTCATAAATATTTAAGAAGTTATCATAGTCACCAACATAGCGATTCAACTCTTGGTTTTCCATGTGATAGATTAAGTTAACAACATTGTTCAAGAATGGAATATCATGTGAAATCAAGATAAATGCATTCTCATATTCCTGTAAATAGCGCTTCAACCATTCGATATGCTGTTCATCCAAATAGTTCGTAGGCTCGTCTAGTAATAGGATTTCAGGCTTTTCTAGTAAAAGTTTAGCTAGCAAAACTTTCGTCCGTTGCCCACCGCTAAGATCATCTACATCTCGATCGAGTCCAACATCGTCTAATCCTAGACCACGAGCAACTTCCTCAACTTTTGAATTAATTTGATAGAAATCATTACTATCTAACGTTTCTTGTAGCTCTCCAACTTCTGCAAGTAAGGCTTCGATATCAGCACCTTCATCACCCATTTTTGCATAAAGTTCATTGATCTCTGCTTCAGCATCAAAAAGATATTGAAAAGCAGTACTCAAAGCGTCACGCATCGTAGTACCTTTTTGAAGTACAGCATGCTGATCTAAATAACCAACACGAACTTTTCGTGACCACTCCACTTTCCCCTCGTCGGGGTGCAACTTCCCAGTTACAATATTCATGAAAGTAGACTTACCCTCACCATTTGCCCCAACTAGTCCAACGTGTTCGCCTTTTAAAAGTCGAAAAGACACATCATTAAAAATCGCACGATCACCGAAACCGTGACTTAAATTTTTTACATTTAATACGCTCATTTTTTTAACCCCTTATCTAAATGTCACATGTGAATATCTTACTAGAATTTGGCTGCTTTTTCTATCTGAAAGTTATTTTTGTGAAAAAGGTAATTCGATTTTTGGGCTAAATTGAAGTGTGCCCCTTTTTAATTAAATGCAATTATTGAATTATATTTATTTGGGCGAATCAAAATAGGATAAAAATATATTATACATCCGAACTGGGATGTATGATATGAGGTTTTCCTATGTGGGAATAGTTCAACAAAAAATGAAAGAATTGGTTGTGTTCTAATTGTTCGTCACGGTAACAAAGGAAGCCCTGCCTGCGATTTCCTAGAAGTAGTGGCTATTGTTAAATTAATCATTACAGACATAAGGAAAATCATATAGGAATAGAATGAGTGATGGTAAACTTAATAAAAAGGAGGTTTTCCCCACAATGAACCAAAACTATAAAAATCACAGAAAAGTAGACCCGCTTTATCATTTTGGGACAGCTTTGCTTGGACTTATTATGCTCATTTTATCGATTGTGTTTTTCTTTCAACATGTAAGAAGTCAGCTGTTGCTAAGTGGAATTGTGTTAGGCTTCGCGTTGTTGTTTTTCTTTGTGACAGTTAAACTAAGAGGATATGCCCTGCAGCTACAAGATCGAATCATTCGTACGGAGGAAAATTTTCGCTACTATCGTTTAACTGGGAAGCTATTAGACTCGAAGCTATCGGTGAAGCAAGTGATTGCACTAAGATTTACAGCTGACGAAGAATTCGTAGATTTAGTTGAGCGAACTGTTCAAGAGAACCTTTCACCAGATGATATTAAAAAGGCTGTTCGGAATTGGCGTCCAGACCATCATCGCGTATAATTGAGAAAGAAACAGCTTCAAATGGCTGTTTCTTTTTTGAATTCTTACATTCCAATATAAGGATTACATAAATGTTCTAAGGAGGCTTGCTATGCTTAAAAACATAATGGTTGACGTAAAAAGTCTATTAAAACGATACGGATCTCACACAGCGGTTAATGGGGTATCCTTTCAGGTGGAAAAAGGAGAGGTTTTTGGTCTCCTTGGACCAAATGGTGCTGGAAAAACAACCACGATTGAAATGTTAGTAGGACTTAGAAAGCCAGATGAAGGAACCGCTGCACTCGCAGGCTTTGATGTGAAAAAGGAAGTGAACAAAGTCAAAGAGGTCATCGGAGTTCAACTTCAGTCCACTTCTTTATTTGAATTATTGAAAGTAAATGAAATTCTGCAAATGTACGGAAGTTTCTATCCGAGCCACGTAAACATCGATGAATTAATTGATGAAATGCTTTTAACAGAGAAGAAAAATGCTCGTATTAAAGGACTTTCCGGCGGACAAAAGCAGCGTCTTGCTATTGCCTTAGCTCTTATACATGACCCGCAAATTGTGTTTCTCGATGAACCAACGACTGGACTCGATCCACAAGCAAGAAGAACCTTGTGGGACATTGTACTACGTTTAAAAGATCGCGGAAAAACAGTTATCCTCTCTACACATTATATGGATGAAGCTCATGTGCTCTGTGACCGCATTGGGATTATGGATCAAGGAGAATTGATTGCTCTTGATACGCCAGACAATTTAGTGAAGAAACTTCAATCAACAAGCACCTTAGAGTTTCATTTAAGCAATCCGCCTGAAAAAGAGTTACTTTTGAATTTAAATGGTGTTAAAGAAGTGTCTATAAAAGATACCTTTATCCAGTTATATACAGATGATTTACAAACAGCTTTAACATCCTTAATTCAGGCCTCTACGGAACATCTATTTAAAATTGAGGATTTACAAACACGTTTAGCAACATTAGAGGATGTTTTTATTCATATGACAGGAAGGAGTATCAGAGAGTCATGAGAGCTTACTGGCAGTTAACTCTTGCACAATTAAGAATCTTTGCTCGCAATAAACAGGTTTTATTCTTTACCTTACTCTTTCCGATTATCTTAATGCTAGCTCTTGGTTCCTTTGCAGGTAAGGAGGATAATCTATCATTAACCGTAGGGGTAATCGACTTGGAACAAACAAGTTCCTCGGAGGATCTAAAGAAACTGTTTGACAAGTACGAGGGACTAAAAACCATAAGTTATGGGAAAGTTCAAAATGGAAAACAAGCCCTTAGAAATGGAGAAATCCAGCTTCTTATTGAAATTCCAAAAGGGTATGAAGCAAACTTGAAGGAAAAGGAACACCCCTTTTCCCTTCCGGTTTATTATAATGAGAAAAATCTCACCACCTCGGAACTCGGCCTGACCGTTGTAAATGGCATCATTGATCAATATAGTAAAGCACTTGTTGGCTACAAACCTTTAGTGACGGTTGAAAAAATAGGCATAGAAGCCAGAAATATTCGTTATGTCGATTTCCTCGTCCCAGGAATCGTTGCTATGATGATTATGAGTAATAACATGAATGGTGTTGCTGGACAAATTGCTGCCTGGCGGGAAAGAGGGATCTTGCGGAGAATGCAAGGAACGAGACTCAAAGCCTCCACGTTCATCGCTGCTCAAATCACAGCTCGTTTATTACTTAATGGAACTCAAGCTCTATTGGTCGTCCTAATTGCTAATTTAGTATTCGGTATTAGCGTCGTAGGTTCTTGGCTTTCTTTGATCTTCTTCATTGTCCTTGGCACCCTTGCATTTATGTCACTTGGTTTTATTATTGCAGGGATTGCGAAAAACCCTGAAAGTGCTGGGCCAATCGCAGGATTTGTTACGTTTCCCATGCTGTTTCTTGGAGGTGTGTTCTTTCCGATTAGTAATATGCCTGATATTATTCAACCCATTGTTAAGGTACTGCCTATTGCTCATTTAAGTTCTGCCTTGAGGGAGACGATGAATCTTGGAACCCCTTTTCTTCAATTGGGAACGGACACTCTTGTATTAGGATGTTGGTTATTAGTTGGGTTTATGTTAGCCAGTTTAGTGTTTAAATGGGAATAGGAAAAAGGATGTAAAACACTGCGAAGATGATCTTACAATACATGAAAAGTCTAATCTTTTAGGGATTAGGCTTTTTTTTTTGAGAAATGATGAGTCTGCTTGGGCAGTGGCAACAGTATTGGTGAAAAAATCTTGTTTCAACCAATTTTTAAGGGGGTATTAAAAAAGAAAACCTATTAGAGGGGGTGGCACATATGGAATTGGAAGTGAAATGTAATGTTATAAACTGCAAGTATTGGGCTGATGGCGACCAATGTGTGGCTGACTCCATTTATGTCATAGGTCCACACGGCAGCAGAAAGGCCGATACCGTGGAAGAAACAGCTTGCAAAACTTTCGAGCTTCATGAATGAAAACATGAGGACTGCTCTTCTGCTTCAAAAGTAGAAGAGCAGTCTTTTTCATCAATGCTGGGAAAGTAACGGTATAGCTTGAACGAGAGAGGAGAAAATCAAGCATGGAAAAACGATACATAATTATTCTATCGTGCTTATTTCTGATGGGGATGCTGACTGGTTGTATCCAAAAGGACCAGCTGGCAGATGGAACAAAGCTGATAGATAAGCAGAAATTTATTTTTGCAGCTTCAGGAGAATTTAAGCCCTTTAGCTATGTTAGGAATGAAGATTTATCGATGACTGGTTTCGATATTGAAGTAGGAAACGCAGTAGGAAAAGAGCTGGGTCTTGAACCAGTCCAGAAGAGGATGAAATTCAAAGGACTCATTGAGGGCATTAAAACGGGACGGGCAGACGCAGCCGTTGCCAGCCACACTATTAATCCCCAACGCGCCAAACAAGTTAATTTTTCCACACCCTACTATTACTCAGGTCCACAGATCTTCACAAGACCTGACAGCAAGATTAAAACAGTAGATGACTTAAAAGGTAAAGAAGTTGCCGTAGCAAAGGGCTCTACCTATGCAGATACAGCTAAAAAATATACTAATAATATTAAAATGTACGACAGTGATATTACGGCATTAAAAGCGCTAAGTATTGGCCGGCATGATGCCGTTATTACCGATTTTGTCACTGGTAAAAGTGCAAAAAAGGAAGGATTCAAAATTCAGGGGCAGCAGTTAATTGAGCGAAGCGAGCAGGCCATTGTTGTTCCTAAGGATAATCCAATCCTGCTCAAGCGGATTAATGACGCACTTCAAAGACTTCGTAACGATGGAACACTATCCCGAATCAGTCAAAAGTATTTTGGTGAGGATATTACGAAAAAACCAGAATAATAGATTGAGCACCAGAAAGAAAGGATGTTGTTATTTTGCCTAGTTTTTCTCACTTTTTACATACGTTTATCAGTAGTAAAAACATTTTCATAGATGCGGCGTTGTTGACGTTAAAGCTTACGGTTGTCTCCATTTTAATTGGGATTTTATTCGGATTATTTTTTGCTCTTTTAAAAATATCAAGGATTAAAGTATTGGGCTATATTTCAAATGCCTATGTATTCCTTGTAAGGGGAACTCCACTCATTGTCCAGATTTTCATTCTGTATTTTGGCTTCAGCGGAATTTTCCTCATTCCTGATTTTTGGGCAGCAGCTCTTGCACTCGCCTTCCATAACGGTGCCTATATTGCAGAAATTTTTCGGGGGACGATTCAGTCCATTGATAAAGGGCAAATGGAAGCGGCCCGCTCTCTCGGCATGACCAGAACACTAGCAATGCGCCGTATTATTCTTCCACAAGCTTTCAAGAGGGCACTGCCTCCCCTTGGAAACCAATTTATTATCGGGCTTAAGGATTCATCTCTGGCAGCCTTTATTTCCATGAATGAATTGTTCAATGTGTCGACGACACTGGGTTCCAATAATTTCGATGAAATGACCTACTTGTTAATAGTAGCCGTTTATTATCTAGTACTTGTTGCCGTATTAACAATGGTGGTGAGCCTGTTCGAAAAGAGATTAGCAGTTAGTGATCGATAGGAGGAAGATAAAGTGAATGATCGAGAAATGATAAAAATAGAAAACTTACATAAATCTTATGGCAGTTTACATGTATTAAAAGATATAAACATGTCCGTGTATGAAAGTGAAGTTGTCTGCTTGGTCGGAGCATCTGGCTCTGGTAAAAGTACTCTACTAAGATGCCTTAACTTTTTAGAAAAAAGGGGAGGTGGGAAAATTTCAATCCGCGGGGAAAAGATTAGCCCGGAAACCCACAATCTTAACAATGTCCGCCAAACGGTGGGGATGGTTTTCCAGCACTTTAATCTATTCCCACATAAAACCGTCCTTGAAAATGTCATTGAAGCACCCATCATGGTAAAGAAAATCCCAAAAGACCAGGCCATTGCTGAAGCAAACGAGTTGCTACAAAAGGTGGGTCTTGAGGATAAGGCCAATGTTTACCCTAGCAAATTGTCAGGCGGTCAAAAGCAGCGTGTGGCAATTGCCAGGTCGCTGGCCATGAAGCCGGATATTATGCTTTTTGATGAACCGACATCTGCCCTTGATCCGCAGCTAGTTGGTGAGGTATTGGCAACTATGAAGGAGTTAGCCGATGAAGGAATGACCATGGTAGTGGTTACCCATGAAATGGGCTTTGCTCGTGAGGTTGCTGATTGGATTGTCTTCATGGACGATGGTAGAATTATCGAAAGAAATCGGCCAAATGAATTCTTTGATGATCCAAAGGAACAACGTACAAAAGAATTCCTCCAAGCAACCATTTTAAAATAATTTGAAATAAGCAGAAGCCGAATCAGGTTTCTGCTTATTTTTATGAGCTTCGGATTTTATTTCCATGTTATGCTTTTCCTTAGAAAAATAAAAACTTTAACTTTTTGAAACTTTTCTTGAGTATAGATTCCACTAATTAGTAAAGGGGGGGCAAATAAGATGGAAATAGAAAGCCACCGGCTAGTTAAGAAAGCAATCAAAGGTAATAAATGCGCCTTTGAAAAGTTAATTCAACAACATTATGAAAGAATCTACCGAACTGCCTATCTTTATGTACATAACGAAGAAGATGCGTTGGATGTTGTCCAAGAAGCAACTTATCAGGCCTTTACATCTATCCATTCGTTAAAAAATCCGGAGTATTTTATGACCTGGCTCACCAGGATTGTCATACGATGTTCGGGACAGGTCCTAAAGAGAAAAAGCAATGTTGTTCCGTTGAGTGACGAGATAATATCAAATTTGCCGGGTGAAGCAAATTCAAACATTGAAGAATCTATACAGCTCTTAAATGCAATTCAGCAGCTGAGAGAGAATTACCGTACTGTGATTATCTTATTTTACTATTACGATTACTCGATAAAAATGATTAGCAGTGTCATGGAAATTCCAGAGAGTACTGTAAAAACATATTTAAGTAGAGGGAAAGCAGAGTTAAAAAAGTCCTATAAAAATGAGGAGGACCAATGCCATGGATAAAAAGGAATTAAAAACAGCAATAGAGCAAATACCTGTACCCAAAGAAAAAGTATTTAGTGCCATTTCCAAAGGGATCAACATGGAAGGCAATAGGGGAAAGGCAAAGAATAAGAAGGTTCTTGTAGGTGTGGCGACGGCTGCTGCTCTTCTTGGAATCACTGTTACCTCAGGATTTGTTAATCCTACAATGAATAGAGTATTAGCTAAAACTCCTTTACTAGGCGGGATATTTCAAGAATTTAATGATGCAACAGGTGTAGAATTAGCTAACCAGGATGCAGTTACAGAATTAAACCAAACACTTACCAAAAGTGGGGTAACGGTAAAGCTGACCAGCGCTTACTTTGATGGCAGTGTGGTATCCATTACAGGATTTGTAGATGAAGATGTTGAAAAGGGGCATAACGAAAAAGGTGAAGTAAGCTTTGATGTAAACTTCGAACACAATAAAGGGGATCATGACCCTTGGCTAAATGGAAAGTCAAATGATATTAAGAAAGTAGAGAATGGATATAATTTTCAATGGAAAATGAATTATCCCTATACATCATTCAAGGAGAATTCTACTCTTCCTATAACGATTCATAATATCAACGGGATAAAAGGTGAATGGAATTTTGATATTCCAATTAAACAAGAAAAAAATAGTACACTTGCTATTAACCAGGAGCAAGGATATCCGGAGGACGAGGTAAAAATCCGTATTAAAGAGATACTCACTGCAAAAGCATCATCTTCGCTTATTTATGAGACCGTGGAGAAATATAAGGGTGATGATATTTATATACAAAAAGCTGTTGATAATAAAGGAAAAGTGTATAGGTTTGAAAACCCAACATATCTCGAGGAATCGAAACAAGAAGATGGATATCATAGTATCATGAGAAGAGAAATGACCAAGCTCAATTCAGATATTACTTCACTTACCTTTTATCCTAGCCTATCAGCAGCAGATCCAAAAGTACAACATCTATTGGACAAAAAAACATTTACATTAAAAAGCACACGGTTCGATTTAGGTCTGCAGGTAAATGATGTGACTCAAAAAGGTGGGAAATTGGTCATAGATTATCAACTTACAGGGCTTCCGAAGAATTTGAGTAAAGGAAAACTAGAAACAATTAACCATAATTTGGAGTATCTTTTCTGGTTGGTTGATAAGGACTATTTGGCCAAAATCGACCCGGAAAATGCATGGACACCTAAAAACCACGGTATTCCGTTTAATAAAGTAAAATTGATTGATAAGGAAACAGCACATTTCCAATCTACTTTTGACTTAAACGGAGAAGAAAGGATTGAGAATTTTAAGTTAGAAAATACAATGTTGCTATTTGATTTTTCAAGCTTAGTCCCATCTAAGGATTTAAAACCCTTTACTGTTGAACTTCCAGTGGAGAATGAATAAACCCGCCAGCATCTCGGGTGTTGTCAACTACAGTCCACACATTGCGAAACAGTAGCGAAAATAGTATTAAAATAGACAGAAATCGAATCAGGTTTCTGTTTATTTTTTTGGATCTTTACTTGTACAGAAAGTGCCAAGGGGACGGTTCTGCTGGCTTTTTGAAGATAGAGACAGTTCTCGCAAAAAGCCAAGAGAACCGTCCCCATGGTACTCAGTTTGATAAAAAGTACTTAAACATGGTATAAGTGTAAAGGTAGCAGGGACATTCTGCTCTTTAATTTTGGGATAGGGTTTGGCCTGGTCTCCCATAATGAGAGGATTTGAATTTGAATATGAAAGATAATTTTTGGCGTGATTTACCACGACCTTTTTTTATACTGGCACCCATGGAAGAAGTGACGGATGTTGTTTTTCGTCATGTAGTGAGTGAGGCAGCCAGACCGGATGTGTTTTTTACAGAGTTTACAAACAGTGAGAGTTATTGTCACCCAGATGGAATCAAAAGTGTGCGCGGGCGTTTGACTTTTACAGAGGATGAACAGCCAATTGTCGCTCATATATGGGGGGACAAGCCTGAAAACTTTCGGCAAATGAGTATTGGTATGGCGGAAATGGGCTTTAAGGGTTTGGATATCAATATGGGTTGTCCCGTACCCAATGTGGTACATAACGGGAAGGGTAGTGGCCTCATCCGCCGCCCGGAAGTTGCAGCAGAATTAATACAAGCAGCAAAAGCGGGAGGATTGCCCGTAAGTGTAAAGACAAGGCTTGGTTTCTCGGATGTAGAAGAATGGAAGGTCTGGCTAAAACACATACTGGAACAAGACATTGCCAATCTTTCCATTCATCTTCGTACACGGGATGAAATGAGCAAAGTAGATGCTCATTGGGAGCTGATCCCGGAGATTAAGAAACTTCGTGACGAGGTAGCACCAGATACACTTTTGACAATCAATGGGGATATTCCTGACCGTCAAACTGGCTTGAAGCTTGCTCAGCAATACGGTGTTGATGGGGTTATGATTGGGCGTGGTATTTTCCATAATCCATTTGCTTTTGAAAAGGAGCCGAAAGCTCATAGCAGCCAGGAATTGCTTGATCTCTTAAGACTGCATATGGATCTTCATGATAAATATTCGCATTTAGAGCTACGACGTTTCACGGCTCTTCATCGCTTTTTTAAGATTTATGTCAAAGGATTCCCTGGGGCTGGTGAATTAAGAAATCAATTGATGAACACGAAATCAACAGATGAAGTGCGTGCATTACTCGACAATTTTGGGTCAAAGAATCGTGATTAAGAGGGGAACAGTAAAAGTGTTCCCAGTCAAGGTAAAAGCGAAGTAGGACGTTAAAACATAAGCCACCTAAAAAATAGGTGGCTTTTTCGCGATATCCTGCAATAAAGAATCATTTATTTTTTTTTCTACCATTATTGCAACTTGAATCATCATGTTCATAATCCCAGCAGCATGAATTAAAATAGTCAGGATTTACATAATTACCGCATGGATAATATTTTCTCATTAAATCAGGCGGAACGGTTGCACCTGCGGGAAGATTTTTTGCTGTATAAGGAAAAGACTCTGATACTTGGTTATTCCTATAGAAAAGGAATAGAGGAACCTTAGGAAGTTGGCTGGCGTCAACCCAGGTAAATCCATTTTCAGAAGTGACGGACGACGGGCGCGCTGCTCCGAAACTTATTACAAGGTTTACGTACCCCTTTTTATCAATAATCGTCTGAAAATCACTTATTGTATAGAGCCCTAAAATACCTCCTGGGGTGATAAAACTCATACTCCAATATTTATGGATATGGGGTTAATGCTCTAGTCTATTTGAAAATTGAAGTAAATAATGTAATCTATTCGGTAACGAATTCTAGCTAGTAAGCTAGATTTTAAAGCCACAGTAAGCAGTAGGTATCCCCTGCTCTTATTGTGGCTTTTTATTTCGCTGAAGATTTTTTTGGTAAAAAGAGATGGAATTTTAGTGCGAATTGAAAAGGCATTGATTGCCAAGAGATTTGAACAGACTCTGTCGGTTACCAAGGATGAACTTGAAAAGTCATATCTTCACCGTGATGGTCGCTTTGAAGAAATTTTTAGCAATCCTGTTGCAGATATTTTTGTGGATTGGGACTTTAACGAAGATAAAAGTATCATGTGCTTTGTCCTAAAGTAATACACTCAGGGATAAGTGGAGTGCTGTGCGCAGATAGTTTTAAGAAAGCAGGAACCAATTTGGTTCCTGCTTTATGAATGATTGGGGCAGAAAAATACTGTGTATTCCTATTTATAAGGAGCTAACCCAGTAGATTCTCGTTTAAGAAGTGTTGAAGGAAGAAGTATTTCTCGAAACGGAGCAGATTTATTTTCTAAACGCCATAATAACTGATTCAATGCACATTCGCCATAGTAATGTAAATCAATGTCTAATGTAGTGATCTTTGGGTTTGCTAATTTAGAAAGTTCACCGTTATCATAACCACATACAGAAATGTCATTTGGAATGTGAAACTTATTTTGTTGTAGGTAAGAACTTACATAAAAGCTCAATCCATCATTTACGCAAAACCAAGCCGAGGGTTGCTTTTCTAAAGAATGTAAATATGTAAATACATTTTCTTCTGACTCATTCATAGTAGACATAATGAATTTTGGATTTGGTGTAATACCGTATTTTTTTAAAGCTAAATAATACCCTTCTAAACGCTCTTCGTAACTAGGGGAAATACCGGTATTTCCAATAAAACCAATATCTTGGTGATTTAATTCAATTAGGTGTTGAATTGCTTGAAAGGCACCAAAACGATTATTTGTTAAAATACAATCAGCCTGTACATTAGGATAGTGATGATCAATGATTACAGTAGGAATACCAGTATTAATTACTTTATCAATATACTTATCACTAATGTGAGATAGAATAATAATTCCGTCAACCTGAGACTGCTGAATAATCTGTGGAAGGGTTAAAGACTCCTTCTGTTGATTATTAATAGATTGAACCAATATATTGCAATTTGCGATCGTAGCCTCTTTTTCAACACTTAGATAGATTTCTCCAAAGAAACCTCGCTGGGAGAATGCAAAGTCAGAAGCAATAAGGGCGATAGTTTTGGTAGGAGTCTGATTAATTTGTCGTTTTTTTTCACGATACTGATAGCCAAGTTCATTCGCTGTTTTCATAACTAGTTCTCTTGTTGCTATACTTACCCCGTTTTTTCCACCTAGTGCCTGAGAAACAGAATTCTTGGATATTTGTAACTTATCTGCAATATCTTGCATTGTAATTTTTTTCATAAATTATCTTCACCTAACAGATTCTTTCTTCTTTCTACTTATGTATATATTACAACATTTAATTAGATTACAAATCAAGTTTCGTTATTTATTCGTAAGTAAAAAATAGGAAGGGGATCAGGATGAAATTAGTAAGTTCAGAAGTTAATTATGGTGGAATGTTTGCATCCAAAAGTACAGCACTTCAAAGAAAAGGAAAACGGCATTAGTTAACTGGATGAAAAGTGGTGTCCCTGAAACTGTAATGGAAATCTTTGCTGTTTTAAATTTTGTAATTTTTTGTAATGTTATTTTATATTGTAATGATAATTTATAGAAAGTCAAAGGATATTGAGTGTTATTTGATATTTAGATAAGTTTTTTATAAAAAATGGATATTTACTAAGGTTGATGACCCGTCTGATTATTCTGTAATTTTAAAAAACATGTTGACTCCCTTAAAAAGTAATGTAATAATAATTTTTGTAATTTACATTACAAAAATAAGAAAGCGATTACAAAAAATCAGGGGAGTGAAACATTAATGGCAAAAAAATTAACAAAGGTTATCACAGTTTTTTTAACAGCATTGCTACTTTTAGCTGGCTGTGAAACACCTAAAACAAGCAAAGTGGAAAAAGAAACTTCTGGCGCAGGAGGAAAGTCCACATTAGTTATTAATGGCGACTATACTGTTCCGCCTACTGGTCACGGTAATCCGTTCGTCGGTGGAAATGTAAATGGTATTGAACCATATATGTACGACAAATTATTCGTATATGCCCCATTTCCAAAGGGGGAATTCAAACCACATCTTGGTGAGAGCTTTGAGTTTAGTAATAATGTTTTAAAAATTAAACTTAAAAAAGGTTTAAAATGGAGTGACGGTTCAAGCTTAACAACTAAAGATGTTGAAACTGCTTACTATATGGCATTTGGCAGAAGACAGATATGGGAGTATGTAGAATCAATTAAAGTAATTGATGACTATAATATAGAATTGCACTTCAAAAATTCCAGCCCATTAATCTTAAATATGGTTTTTGATATTAAAATGGACGCACCACAAAAAGTCTATGGTGAGTGGGCTCAGAAATATAAAGATTTGGTAGCTAAAAGAGAATATCATCCTGAAACTTTAACTTATTGGTTCAACCCTGAAATTGATACGAAATTACAAGAAATAAATAAAGATCTAGAAAATGTAAAACCAGATGTTACCAAAGTCATTACATCAGGTCCTTTTACAGTTGATAAGTTTACTACACAAGAAGCATTATTAGTAAAAAATCCAAATTATAGAGAGAAATTATCCATTGATGTTCTAAAAGTTGTACGTGTAACAAGTCCAGAGCTAGCAGCAAACGCTATGATTGATGGAACTTTAGATATACATAGCGGAGGAATTGTAAGAGATACAGAAGAACAAATTATCAAACAAGTTCCAGATTACAAGGCTTACTATGTATCAGAGTATAGTCAAATGGCAGTTATTTTTAATACGCAAAAATATCCTGCTAACATAAAAGAGTTTAGACAAGCAATGGCATATTTGATTAACAAAAAAGAATTAATGCCAATTACAGAACCAGGAAGCCTGCCAAGTGAAAATACTTTGACTGGTTTACCAAAAACATTGCAGGAAGCTTGGGGAGTAAAAGATTTTGCTGATAAAGAATTAAACGCTTACAAATTTGACACTAAAAAAGCAGAATCCATTTTAAAAGGCTTAGGTTGGTCTCGAAATGCTGATAACAAATGGGTAGATGATAAAGGTAAATTAGTAAAGTTTGAATTAACCTGTAATGCAGGGTGGGGCTCTGCAATGTTACCGGGGGAAGCTATTGCAACAAGATTAAATGAATTTGGTATTACAGTTGACTTTAAACCTATGGAAGACGGAGCTTACCAAGAGTATTACTCAAATGGAAAGCACACAGTGGCTATCGAGTTTGCACCAGCAGGAAATGTTTTATATGCACATCCATACGGAACGTATGTGTCTCTATATAAAGATCGTTTGAATTTAATGGGCCTTCAACCAAATAAAGATGGCCAGGTGATTTTGGAATCAGACGGCAAGCAAGTTAATGTGACAGCATTAGTCGATAAATTGTTCTTAGCCCAAGGTGATGAAATTAAAACCATTACTGAACAGTTAATGAAAGTTACTCATGATAATGCTTTGTTTATTCCATATCTAGAAAAAGGGTTCCCAATAAGAACTCTTAAAGGAAAATATCAACTTGATGTAACTCCTGATAAAGTGATTAAAGATGCAAGATATTCGGGAGTAGGAGAAGATTTATTTTCAACATTAATTGAAGAAAAAACAATAAAATAGTTTGCAAATGGAATAAGGTAATTATTTGGCGTGTGAAAAAGGATTTCTATTTTTTACACGCCTTCTTAATGGGGGAGAATGCATGATTAAAAAAATTGTAGTGCTACTCTTAACTGTATTGATTGCGGTTATAGCAACATTTTTTATTATCGAGTTAATGCCTGGAAACCCAGTAGATATACTCGCAAAAGACATCGTTACAACACAAGGTATTTCATATCAAGATGCTTATCGAAAAGCTATTACTCTATTAAATTACGACCCTAACCTGCCTATGCATGAAAAACTTTTAAATTTCGCTAAAGACCTCTTATCAGGAAATATGGGTGTGTCTTTGAAATATAAAGCAAATGTATTGGATATCGTCCTTTCTGCTCTTCCTTGGACTTTATTGGTAGCAGGAACCTCTACCCTTATTGCTTTTGTCATTGGTGTAAGCATTGGAATGTTTGCAGCCTGGAAAAAAAGTAAAACTTTAAACCTAACTCTAGATACAACTGCATCTATTATGGGAGCAATTCCAGAATATATTCTAGGATTTTTCTTGATTATCATATTTTCCGTTACTCTGAAAATATTCCCTTCTAGGGGAGCTTACTCTACTAGCGTTGATGTTGGTTTCAATCTTCCTTTTATTATTGATGTTGCTAAACATGCTACATTGCCTATTCTTGCATTTTTTATTGTCAATGTCGTCAATTGGATTACCAATATGCGGGCAACTGCTGTAAATATTTTAGGTGAAGATTATATCCAATACGCGAACGCTCGCGGATTAAGCAACAAAGATATCATTTTTAAGTATGTTGGAAAAAACGCATTACTGCCCATGATCACATCTCTGGCAAGCACTTTTGGAATGCTTGTTGGCGGCGCACCACTTATTGAAGATTTATTTGCTTATCCTGGTATTGGTTATTATTTAGGTAATGCTACTGGTGCTAGAGACGCTGTTCTTATGCAGGGTATGTTTTTCACTATTATTATTACCGTTATTTTTTGTAATTTTTTGGTTGAATTATTATACGGATATATAGACCCTCGATTGAGAAGAAAGGGTGGTCACTAAAATGTTAAAAAAAATAAAAAATGACTTTTCTGGTATTAATGATTTCTTCAAGATCATTTTTATGAACAAGCAGGCTGCTGTTGGCTTCATTATTTTATTAATATTTATTTTAATGGCCGTGTTTGGTCCAATTATCATTAAACCGCAAATTGCCGATTATGCGAATAGATTACAAGCACCATCATTTCAACATTGGCTGGGAACTGATTTTAGTGGCAAGGACACGTTTAAACAATTTGTGCTTGGTTCAAGAGATGTTTTGTCTATAGCTCTTTTTGCTGGAGTTTTTACGATAGCTATCGGTGTTATTATCGGTATTTCCTCTGGACTTATTGGTGGACTTGTTGATGAAATTCTTATGATGATTACAAATGTTGTTCAGACAATACCTAACTTTCCTGTACTTATGGTTTTATCGTTAATTATTAGCGCTAATAATACGTTGGCATTTGGTCTGATCCTTAGTTTGTGGTCCTGGTCTGGTTTGGCTCGTGCTATTCGTGCTCAGACAATGAGTTTAAAACATAAAGATTTCATTGAGGCTAGTCGACTTTTAGGCATGGGTAAAGGCTATATTATCGTGAATGATATTTTACCTAATATTATTCCGTTCATTGCTGTTAATTTTATCATGGTTATGAAATCTTCCATTATGGCAAGTGTTGGCTTGATGGTGTTGGGCCTTGCTCCTTTTTCGGGAGAGCATTGGGGAATTATGCTTGACATTGCTTTGACGAAAACTGGCGCCTTGTTAGGTTCTGCCTCTACCGTATATTTATGGACCCCAATCGTCGGAATAGTGCTTTTCCAGTTAAGCTGCTACATGTTTAGTAAAGGTATTGAGGAAGCTTTCAACCCACGAATTAGAACTTCCATTTCGGGCAAAAAAGTAAAAACAATAAATTTAAAGCCTCTTTTGAAAGGAAAAGACAATGGAGAAATTAATTCAATGTAAAAACATAACGGTAGAATTTGATGTCATGCATAAGGGAACAAACAAAGTATTAAAAGCTGTGGAAAACGTAAGTCTTGATATATATAAAGGTGAGGTACTAGGAATTATAGGAGAAAGTGGCAGTGGTAAATCTACTTTATCCTCAGCGATATTAAGATTAATTAGACAACCTGGCCGAATCTCTCAAGGAGATGTCATTTATCTCAATGGGGAAAATCTATTAACTATTTCTGAAAAGGAATTTAATAAGTATAGATGGAAAGAAATTGCAGCCGTTTTTCAAGCAGCACAAAATGCACTAAATCCAGTTATCACCATCAAGGAACATTTTATAGAAACTTATCTCGCACACAAACCTAATACAAAAGAAGAGGAAATTTTAAATAAAGCAAAAGAACTATTAGGGTTTGTAAGACTAGAAGAAAAAGTTTTATCCAGCTATCCTTTCGAGCTAAGTGGCGGTATGAAACAAAGGGTATTAATCGCACTAAGTCTATTACTTGACCCAAAACTAATTATCTTAGACGAACCAACCACGGCACTTGATGTCATTACTCAATGGTACATCTTGGAGATATTAAGAAAGATTAATAAGGAAAGAGGCGTGGCGATTGTTTTCTTAACCCATGATATATCTATCATTGGCTCTATGGTCGATCGAATTGCAGTTATGTATGCAGGTGAGATCGTAGAAGTAGGGGATGTAATGAAAGTTTATTCATCACCAAGACACCCCTATACCAAGGCACTGCTAGGAGCGATACCATCATTAAATGACGATATCTCAACAAGAAAATCGATTAAAGGTGCACCTGTCGATATGCTGGATTTGAAAAACGAATGTAGATTTGCAAACAGATGTGTTTATAAGGGAAAAGTTGGGTGTAATGGACTTTATGAAAATGCTAATGCTTTGTTAAATGTATCGGATAATCACTTTAGTAAGTGTGGATATTGGAGGGATCTAGACGATGAGTAGCATTATCGAACTTAAAAATATAGAAAAACATTTTGAAGATGGAAAGAATACTAGAGTAAAAGTTTTACGAAATATAAATCTTGATATTAAAGAAGGAGAGATTGTCGCTGTCGTTGGGGAAAGCGGTTGTGGAAAAACGACACTAGGAAAACTAATTGTTGATATCCACCCACCAACAGAAGGAAATATCCAATATTTAGGGCGAGAAATTTCTAGTTTGGATAAAAAATCGTATAAGGATTATCGACTGGGAGTTCAAATGGTTCATCAAGATTCGTTTGCTGCTCTAAATCCAAATAAAACGATTTTCCAATCTTTGAGTGCTCCTTTACTTAAACACAAAATCGTAAAAACAAAAGCCGAAGCATTAGAATTAATTTCTAAATACATGGAAGATGTCGAGTTAGCACCAGTTGAACAATTTCTATATAAGTACCCTCATCAGTTAAGTGGTGGCCAGAGACAAAGAATTTTACTTGCAAGAGCCTTACTAGTTAAACCAAAGTTAATTGTTGCAGACGAACCTGTTTCTATGGTTGATGCGTCTTTAAGAATTTCATTATTGGATCTAATGGCAAAAATGAATAAACTCTACGGTATCTCTTTTGTATACATTACTCACGATTTGGCAACGGCAAGATACATAGCTAACAACGGCCGAGTTGTGGTTATGTATTTAGGGAACATAGTAGAAGTAAATAATATAAATGACGCTATTCAAAATCCAAAGCATCCATATTTTAAAGCTTTGTTGAAGGCTGTTCCAGTAGCAGATCCAACACAAAAAGGCATGATATCCCAGTTACCATTAAAAAGTATGGAAATCCCTAACTTAAAAAACCTAGCCAAAGGCTGCAAATTTAACCCTAGATGCATATATGCAACTGAGTTATGTGAAAGCAAGGAACCTGAACTTAGAGAGTTAAATGGTGGTTTGGTCGCTTGTCATTACGCCGAAAGTATATTAGGGGGAAATGAACATGATAAGGCTGGTTGCTAACAAGACGAATGATGGAAAATATTCTGTGGATATCGTCTATAAAGATAAAATCGTCACTACAAACATACAGGGTGAGTTTAACCTTGTGATTGAAAATGAAGATCGGTCCTATCACGAAAGAATAGAAGATTTTAAAGCTACAAAAATAATCGAGGAAAATCACTCTCTAACTTTAGAAGGCGAACATTTTATTAAAATGTTGGATACCCATTTAGAATTTAAAATCATCTACAACATCATCAACGAAACAGTTGTAGAAAAAAAAATCCAATTAGTTCAAAAAAATATCCCACTTTTATTTTACAGTATAGAGACTGAACTATCTCCAATAGATCAACCAAAAGCTTATTGGAGCTTTGATAATGTAAATCATCTTGGTGGAGTAGTTAGGGAAGTTTATCCCGCATGTGGATTTAGAAGTTCAGATGATGTAACGGTAGGTATTTTATTGGATGCAGGGCATCGGAATTTGTGGACAAGAAATATAAGAAGACGACCACATTTCAATAAAATAGGTTTCACTGCCCTTCGAGAAATTTGTGATGTGAATTTATACAATGTTCCTAAAGTATCTGGGGATGGCGTAAAAGTCACATTGGGAGAAGCTGTTGATTACAATAATGGAAGCAATAAAGAAATCTTATTGAATGACTATATAAAGACAACCACTGAATTTACAGAAGAAGTCCTATTGGAAGATGGTTTTTACACGATTAGCTTTGACTATAAATCAAGCGGAGATATTAGCGTAAAAGTTTTACGTGATAAGAATGATAAGAAGGTCGTTCAAGCCTTTGATTATCAAGATCATATTCCTGGAGAAAAAAAACAATGGCAGTCATTTTCAGATTGTTTTTTACTGTGCAATACAGAAGGACTTCATTCTTTAATTAAAGTGTTTTTAACAAACCCCGAATCAGAAAATTCTTTGGAAATAAGTAACTTCAAAATTGAAAGTAATGCAGGGAAGTCTATCCCTTATCATAGATTAAATCTTGGTGAAGCCATTGAGAAAAAGTATTTTATTTTTTGCGATGACTCTGAATACAACTTTAGAAATATACGGTATAAAAGTCAAACAAGTTTGACTGAAGGAGTAGGTTTAAAAGACTTATCTGATGTAGAAAAAATATTGTTTGCCGATATGCAAATGCTCACGTGGATTACATCTAAAGAAAACTTTAATCCATTAAACGTGCCAAGTATTAATTATGCTCCTGATATGTATAATAGGGATTCATTTTGGAGCATCACTGCCATTGATGATAAATACCTGAGTCACAAAGTTTTCAAGGCATGGGAAGGAACACAAAACCAAGAGGGTGCTATCGGTACGATTATCACGCCATCATTAGGAAGCATTGAAGTGAAAGGTAATGAGGCGACATGTGAATGGATATGGTGGGCTTATATCAACAAGACTAGATACGGTATCGAACCAGATATGCTAAAAATCCAAAAGGCATTTGATTTTTGCGTAAATGAATTTGATCCAGACAAAACAGGATTAGCTCAAGCCCATTTTGTTTTGGGACAAAACGATGTGCAAACGTATTTTGAAAATGGAAAAACCTCGGATATTTCTGTCAATCAAGGAGTTTGGGCTGTCACTTTAAAAATTGCAAAGGCACTTGGTGTAGAAGTTGACGACCATCTTATAGAAAATGCCGTACAGTATTACAAAGATTTTTATTGTGTAGAATCGAAATTTTTCCTTAATCACAGGAAATGTAAAAACGCTATATCTGTAGGAGATCTTATGCCTGAATTTGTATCGATATGGCTTTTAAATGAGACGATGTTGGATAAGGAAATGGTGGTAAATACTCTAGAGCGATTGCCTATTTTTAAAGACTGTTCCCCGTTCATTGGAGATGTCGACGCTATCTATTTTAGAAATGATAATAGTCCTTTTGATGAGAAATTCCATTGGGAAGATGGACAATATTATAACGGTGGCAGTTGGCTGCGAGAAGAAATAATGGCTTATGTTGTTGGGGCAAAACATGGCTACGAAAAAGCACATGAAAGAATTGAAAATAGATTGCATGCGGAAATCAACACACATCCTGAAGACCCTGTTAGCCATGAGTTCATTGCTCTTAACAATAATCACGTAGAAACATGGTGGCCTTCTATTAGGGTTTTCTCATGGAATGTTTTTGTTTTGCAAGCTTTAGAGGTATATAGAAAAATTGCATCATAAAATTTGGTGTGTTAAAAGTCCTATGAATCAGCATAAATAGTTGGAGATAAATTTGAGTTAAAAACCAACAAAATTTGCGAAATCAGTCAATCGAAAATATCAGGTACCAAAGATAGAAAAACTAGTAAAACTCATTAAGTGCTAGGCACTAGAAATACTGACACGTTCAATCACAGGGCTTCATCGCTTTTTCAAAATTTATGTCAAAGGATTCCCTGGAGCTGGTGAATTAAGAAATCAATTGATGAACACGAAATCAACAGATGAAGTGCGTGCATTGCTTGATAACTTTGGTGCGTTCTAGTAGAACTAACCCCAATTTCGTTAATATTCTTTCTAAGAGAAATGAAATGATTAATAAATATTGAATTGACAGACCAAATAACAAAATTTTGGTCTGTCTTTTTTATTGCGAGATAGATAAAGGTATCTGTTGGTAAATGTTGTATAATTTAAAAGAATTTAATTTAAATCAACTTACTAGAGTAGATGTAGAAGTGGTTAAGTCAGATGAAAGCTAAAAAGAATGTTAAAGGGGGGAACACATAGATGATCCCAGCAAGAATAGAATCCATAGTAGATTGGTTCGATCAACATTTGCAATCGTTCTATGTACTTGGTTGGTCCTATCTTAGAAGTCAAAAGCAAATGGAAGAGCTTTTTTACCGGACCATTATAAAAGTCCATAAGGAGATGCGTCAAAATAAAAATGAAACATCTTTCGAAATGTCGGTTACATCCATTTTCATACATACCTGCCGGGAGCTTTCTGATAATAGTAGTTTACTAGCTTCAGAGGAAAGTGAACCACGTCAGGATTTATTTAAAGCACTTGATCAATTGAAAGAGTACGAGAAAGAAGCGATGGTACTTACATATATAAAAGGAATCTCCAAAGAGGACGCGGCACATCTTCTCCAAGTATCAGAAGAAAAGATGAAAGAGCATTTGTTTTCCGGAATCCGGTCACTTAGAAAAGTAATGGGGTACGGGTCAACCTTTAATGGCTGTAAAGAATATCATATTAATTACTTGGATTACCTTGAAAGAACCATGGATCGGATGAAAAAGATTGATTTAGAGAAACATCTTTATCATTGCCAAAATTGTCAGGAGGATTTGGCTGCATTTCAGGATGTCATGTTAACCATGTTAAATCTTTCTGAAAAGATGGAGGATTTCCATGTTCCATCGGGTTTCATGGAGAACGTCAAAGATAGGCTGGCAGAAGTGGAGAAGCACAGACAACAGAAGAATAAGAAACGCAAAAGAATGGGACTTGTTTTTGCAAGTGTTTTTGCATTGTTAATGGGGATAGAATATTTTACAGGGGCGTTTGCCAGCCATTATTATTCATGGAAAGAAAAAGATCCGGAATTGCGCGCGTATCTTCAACAGGGCCTGGGTGAAAGGCTGAACTTGAAAGCGGAAAGCAATGGCGTGAAAATTAAGATCATGGGTGCGATTGCTGATGATGTTCAAACGATTGTTTTTTATGAAATAGAAGATACGGATGAAGACAATCAATATGTAATGAATAATCAAGATGGGGTTTTGGTGGAGAATGAATATGAAATCATGAGCCATGAAGCAAATCTAAGGGAATATCCTCCTAATCTTGAATCCGATGTAAAAAACGAAAAAAAGAACGTGTATCACGGGAAGATTAGTCTGCTTCCACTCTCAAAGGAAAACGGGAAAATCAAACTGAAAATCACAAAGCTTCTGAAATTGAATCCAAATTCCTCTGAACAGAATGGTTATAGTGCTTCCGGGGATATGGAATATGAAACAGGGGAGTGGAACTTCGAGCTCCCTGTAACAAAACAACCTTCCGTAGAATATGCATTGGATGAAAAAATAGAAGTCAATGAAATTCCAGTTCGATTAGAAAAACTGACCATTGCTCCAACAGCGACACTTCTGCAATATAGTATTCCTAATGACCAGTCAGAAAAACGGATAGATGCTCTCAATTTTGACTATCTAGAAGTGAACAATAAGAAAGCGAAAGCTGATTTGTATGGAGGCTCTTATTTAGATACATCACAAGACATGAATTGGAGCACTTTTCAAACAAACTTTGACCCTCTTTTTGGAGAAAAACCAAAAAAGGTTAACGTTAAATTCGGCGCTATTTATATAACTGTTGAAGATAAAAAAACCATTGAGCTGGATGCCACTAAGGAATATCCTCAAACTTTTGAATATGCAGGCAGTACAATTTCCATCGACATGGTGGAAGTGGAACAGCAAACTAAAGTTGTCATAAGTAATCATGAAATAGAGAATCGAGCATTTGAGTCGCTTCAAATTAGTGTTGTGGGTGAGGATGAAAATGAACCGAGTTCAATGGAGATGAATTCTGAAGAAGTGCTCGTTGACAAAAACGGAGTAGAATACAATGAAGATATGGCTGTCCCGTATGATGACATCGAGCAGCCCCGTTATTTCGTTACAGTTCAAAACATAAAGGTAGAGACTAACACTGGAGAAAAAATGATTCCCAAAAGGCTAGAGATTTATGGATATAATATAACGAAATATTTGGATGATGTTGTGAAAATTTCGTTGGAATAACTAAGAAGGCAACTGACCCTTATTTGGGTCGTTGCCTTTTACTAATTTCTTTACCTGATTCAGTAAAATGGATAGGTAACCCCCGAAATTTTGGTACCCTAAACAAAATTATAAGTCTGAAGAAATTGAAACGGCAAAGGTAAAATGAAAAAAGAACCTATTTAAAGGTCCGTTTAACGATCATTCGATAGAAAGGGGAAACCTAATTTTGGAATCTAAAAAGGGAAATTTTCTTCCTAATAAAGAAATGAGTGCGCTTTCAGGTGTAGAACTCCAGTCAGATGAATGGAACCTAGTATGGGAGGAAAGGTTCACTGGTACAAAGATCGAAGAAGCTAATTGGAATTATACAGAGGGCGGCTGGGGATTTGGCAATGACGAATTACAGTATTACACGGCTCGAGAAGAAAATGCAAGGATTGAAAATGGACTACTAACTCTAGAGGCAAAAGAAGAGAAATATGAAGGAATGAATTACACATCTGCAAAACTAACGACTAAAGGAAAGGCAAGCTGGAAATATGGTTGATTTGAAATCAAAGCAAAACTTCCAGAAGGTCAGGGAATATGGCCTGCCATTTGGATGATTCCAGAGGATATGGAGCTTTATTCAGGCTGGCCTGCATGTGGAGAAATTGACATTATGGAGCTTATTGGTCATCAGCCTGGTACCGTTTATGGAACACTCCATTACGGAACACCACACACTTACACAGGGGAAAATTATAGCCTGCCTGACAATAAGAAATTCTCTGAGGGTTTTCACATCTTCACACTGGATTGGGAACCAGATGAATTTCGGTGGTATGTTGACGGCATTTTATATGCCACGCAAACCAAATGGTTCAGTAATCATAAAGAAACCGGCACTAAACACTCCGGATTTGCTCCGTTTGATAGAGCGTTTTACTTACAGGTTAATCTGGCTGTCGGGGGAAAGTGGCCTGGAAATCCAGATGTTTCAACCAGTTTTCCTCAGAAAATGGAAATTGATTATATTAAAGTTTTTCAGAAATTAAATAGATAACTATAGAGGTGACAACATGAGCAGATTTTCTAAAGAATTTATTTTCGGAAGTGCAACATCCTCCTATCAGATTGAAGGAGCCTTTCAAGAGGATGGCAGAGGGTTATCGATTTGGGATACATTTTCAAGGATACCTGGAAAAGTGGTCAATATGGAAAATGGCGATATTGCTTGTGATCACTACCATTTGTACGAGCAAGATATTGAAGTATTAAAGACTCTTGGAGTGGATTCTTATAGATTTTCCATTGCGTGGCCAAGAATTTACCCGGAAAAAGGGAAATACAATCCTGCTGGGATGGAGTTTTACAAAAAGCTAATCAATCTATTAAATAAAAATGGAATCAAACCTTCGGTAACACTTTATCACTGGGATCTGCCACTATGGGCACATGAACAAGGCGGATGGACAAATCGTGAGTCAGTAAAATGGTTTAAAGAATTTGCAGAGAAATGCTTTGAAGAACTGGATGAAAAAGTTTATATGTGGATTACTCACAATGAACCATGGTGTGCGGGGTTTCTTGGCTACCATCAAGGTATTCACGCACCAGGTCATACTAATATGGAGGAAGCACTGAAAGCGGTACACCACATTCTCTTATCACACGGGGAAGCAGTAAATCTGCTTAAGAAAAAAATGGGATCGGAAATTCCGATTGGAATTACCTTAAATTTATCTCCAATGTATTCTAATGGTTCTTCCATCAATGATATGCTTGCTGTTAATAATGCAGATGGATATTCAAATCGCTGGTTCCTTGACCCAGTCTTAAAAGGCTCATACCCAGTTGATATGTTAAATTTATTTTCCAAATATGTTCATTCTTTTGATTTTATCCATCAAGGAGATCTAGAAGTTATTTCTACGGCATGTGATTTCTTTGGAATTAATTTTTATAGCCGAGGTCTGGTGGAATACAATGGAGCCTCTGATTTTCTCTTTAAGTATTCTTATTCTGATTATTCCCAAACGGCAATGGGGTGGGATATAAGTCCAGATGAATTTAAAGAGTTAATCCATCGCCTTCGTAAAGAATATACCACTCTTCCAATCTATATTACGGAGAATGGTGCAGCTTTTAACGACGTGGTATCTGATGACAAAAAAGTACATGACGAGGAACGTAAGGAATATGTTGAACGTCATCTTAAAGCCATTGCAGAGTTAAATGAAGAAGGGATGGATATAGCAGGCTATTATTTATGGTCTCTTCTTGATAATTTTGAATGGGCGTTTGGCTATGAAAAACGATTCGGGATCACGTATGTAGATTTTCAAACTCAAGAAAGAATCATTAAAGATAGTGGTCTTCGTTATGCAGAAATTATTCGAGAAAGAACTATTTAGAAGCCCACAGCCTTTTTATTTTCGGAGGTCTTTTTATGTCAAATATAGATTTTATTTACGATTGGACAAAAGACGGATTACGTCTTCAAGGTATTCACTGGGAAGAAAAAACGATGGGAACTTGTGTATTGTTTATTCACGGCACATCAGGAAATATTATAGAAAATTATTTCGCCCATACTTTAGGACAAAAATTATCAAACAATGGTTATGGCTTTTTCTATGGGCATAATCGTGGATATAGCCATATTAATGAAATTAAAAACAATCAAGGAAACCACAATAAAATTGGTGCTAGATATGAAAAGTTTAGTGAATGTTTTTATGATATAGATTTATGGGTCAATAGAATTATAGATCTTGGTTATGAGAAAATTATAATAATGGGACATAGTTTGGGAGCGAATAAAACAATTCATTATATATCAAAGGAACAAAATCAAAATATAGTAGGCTTAATATTGGCTTCTCCCCCTGATATGGTAGGTCTAACAAAACTAAAAGATAAATTTAGAAACGAAATGATAAATGAAGCAAAAGGTAATTTGAGGAAAAACGAACCGAATAAGATTTTAAGTCATTTACACGAAGATTGGTTCGAAGTAAGTTCGGAAACATATTTGGAATTCTCAATCGATGGGTGTGCAGCGGATAATTTACCGATTTTAAGAAACCCTGATAGATTTGAAGAGTTAGACAAGATAAAAGTTCCTATTTTAGCATTTATGGGAGATACAGATGAAGTGAATATTAACAGTCCAGAAGAGGATTTATTGTTGCTTAAATCAAAAGCAACCAATTGTCCGGATTTCCAATACAAAATTTTAGATGGAGCAAACCACAATTATATTGATAAAGAGAGAGAATTATCAGAGTTGGTTGTAAGCTGGATAAAACAATCTTTCAAATAACAAGATGGACACATATATTTGAAAACGATACCAATGGCGGTGGTATCGTTTTTTTATGTCATTTCAAAAACCAAAATTATGATACCTTAATCAAAATATGCCAGCTTAAAATCTTGCCTTCTACAATCTATTATAAAGATATAAACACATCTAAGGTGGTGAGCTCGTGGAAACAAATTATCAACCAGTAGAACAAGTAGTACCTGAGGGCTTAATAAGCACCCCGACTAAAAAAGAAAAATTTAAAAAAGTGTTAAGAACCATAGCTGCTCAGAAATATTTGCACATTATGGCTATTCTCGGTGTTATTTGGATGATTATTTTTAATTATATTCCAATGTATGGCTTGATCATCTCTTTCAAGGAATTCAATATTGTTAGGCCTATTTCCGAAGCACCATGGGTTGGATTAGACCAATTCAAGGAATTTATACAAGATGATAATTTTATGATTGTTTTAAAGAACACCCTTGGTATTAGCTTTATTAAGTTACTCATCGGTTTCCCGCTTCCGATTATTTTTGCACTGATGCTTAACGAATTAACTTCGTTAAAGTTAAAAAAGGCTGTTCAAACGATTACCTATTTACCACACTTTTTATCTTGGGTAGTGTTAGGTGGAATCTTAACAACATGGCTAGCAGACATTGGTCTTATTAACGATATTTTAATGAACCTCGGACTTACTTCCGAAAGGGTCAACTATTTAGGAGAACCGGATAATTTCTGGTCCATAGTAATCATTTCAGATATTTGGAAGGAACTTGGATGGTCGGCCATTATTTATTTAGCTGCCATTGCCGGAGTTTCTCCAGAACTATATGAGTCCGCTACGATTGATGGAGCCAGCCGTCTTCAAAAAATGTGGCATATTACCCTACCATCAATAAAGCCTACAATTACCATTCTTTTTGTACTTGCTGTAAGTGGAGTGCTTAACTCCAATTTTGATCAAATTCTAGTTCTTCGCAACTCGTTAAATGAAAGCGCTAGTAATGTAATAGATACTTATGTTTATAAAGTGGGCCTTCAAAATGCACGTTACTCATACGCAACTGCAGTTGGATTGTTAAAATCAGTGATTGCTTTCATATTACTGATTGCAGCTAATAGAGTAACAAAGAAATTAAATGGCACCACACTATTCTAGGAGGTGATGAAAGCATGTTTAAGATTTTTAGATTAAACAGACGAACGAAGAAAGAGTATATTTTTGACAATATCAACATCCTTCTCATGCTCTTGATATGCGCCATCACCATCTATCCCATCTGGTATGTCATTATTAATTCTTTTAATGAGGGTATGGATGCCATGAAGGGCGGCATTTATTGGTGGCCAAGGGAATTTACCATTGAAAATTATAAAGCGGTATTTGCTAATCCAGGGATTGTAACATCATTTGGGGTCACGGTTGCTAAAACGGTAATCGGAACAGCCATTCATGTGTTTTTTACAGCAATGGTAGCCTATGCGTTTTCTAGAAAAGAATTAATAGGTAGAAATATATATATGTTTATTGGAGTTATAACAATGTTCTTTAGCGGAGGGTTAATTCCCTATTTCCTGCTAATCAGAGATTTAGGTTTATATGATAATTTCTTAGTCTATATTATACCAGCTATGTTTAACTTCTTTGACCTAATCATATTTGTTTCCTTCTTTAGAGAGCTCCCTGCCTCATTGGAAGAAGCAGCAAAAATTGACGGCGCGAATGACTTTATGATCTTCCTTAAGGTGATTATTCCTTTATCTATGCCAGTCATTGCAACCATTGCGTTATTCCATGGAGTCTACCAATGGAATGATTATTTTGCAGGGGTTATCTTCGTCAACAATCCAGACTTGCAGCCGATCCAAACGTACCTTTACAAGGTCGTTGCAGAGTCAAGTTCTAATCAGATGATGGTAAATGCACCTGGAGGAATTGCAGCAAAAACAGTAACCTCCCAATCCATAAAACTAGCAACAATGGTTGTAACCACCTTGCCTATTATGCTGGTGTATCCATTCCTGCAAAAGTATTTTGTTAAAGGAATGCTAATTGGTTCTGTTAAAGGATGATTTATTTTGGTTTAAATTTTCTCCTTAGGAGATGTTTAAATAAATACTAAATGCGTTACAATTCTACACTCTTTTTATACAGTTTCAGAGTTATAATGATGGGTATTGACTTGAATAAATAGCTTTGTACTACATAAAAAGAGTGGCAGTTGTATCGCCAAAAAAAGACAAATTGATGAGAGGGGTTCAGCATGAAAATGAATTTTTGGTCCAAAAGTTTCATCTTAACACTGGTTTTAGCACTTTTCTTAGCTGTAATGACAGCTGGATGTTCTTCGAAGACAGATGAAACCGCTTCCTCAAAAGAAAAGAAAGAAAATAAAACAACAGCTTCGGCAGATGAGCCAGGCTGGAAGAAAGATACATCACCGATTACCTTTGATTGGTATGTAAACTTTTCATGGTTTACTGGTAAATGGGGTGATGATGCCGTTTCAAAATATGTAACAGATAAAACAGGTGTATCAGTCAACTTCATCTCTCCAGCGGGGAATGAGGCAGAAAAAATGAATACAATGATTGCATCAGGTCAACTGCCAGATTTCATCACACTCGGCTGGTGGGAAGATGCAGTTAAGAAAATGATTGAAGGAAAGCTTGTACTTCCATTAAATGAACTAGCAGATCAATATGATCCATACTTCGTTAAAGTTACAGACCCAACTAAGATTGAGTGGTTTAAGCAGGAAGACGGAAATACCTATGGTTATCCAAATGCTTCTTCGTCACCAAAGGATTTCGAAAAGTATAAAGACCTTAAACCATCAAACCAAACATTCTTAGTAAGAAAAGATATGTATGAAGCTATCGGTAGTCCTGACATGAGTACACCAGAAGGCTTCCTAAAAGCGCTTGAAGCAGCAAAAGAAAAATACCCAACTGTAAACGGTGCACCACTTATTCCATTTGGATTAAATGAATTTACTGATGTAGGGAATACTTCTTTAGAAGGATATCTTCAGAATTTCTTAGCTATCCCAATGGAAAAAGACGGAAAAATTTATGATCGTACTAAGGATTCTGAATACCTCCGCTGGTTAAAGACGTTCAGATTAGCGAATGAAAAAGGACTCTTATCTAAAGATATCTTTATTGATAAACGCCCTCAAATGGAAGAAAAGATTGCGCAAGGTAGATATTTTGCTATGTTATATCAGCGCAGTGACCTTGCAGCACAAGAACAGGCATTATATGCAAAAGATCCAAATTCTGTTTACATTGCAGTAGATGGTCCTAAGAATACCAAAGGTGACGAGCCTACCCTTGCAGGAGACGGCATTTCAGGATGGACGGTTACGTTAATCTCTAAGAATGTTAAGGACAAGGAAAGAGCCATTAAATTCTTAAGTTATTTAATTAGTGAAGAAGGACAAAAGGATTTATACATGGGTAAAGAAGGTCTTACCTATGATATGGTGAACGGTAAACCTGAGTTTAAGCCAGAAGTACTAGATCTATTAAACAAGGATCGTGCGGCATTTGACCAAAAGTACGGCGCTTCATTTAAATATTGGATGTTAATGGATACCAACCTGAGCCTTGATTGGGCTCCACCAACTGCTGAGCCAGCTAAACAAATGGAAGACTGGACAAAAGGAAAAACAGTTAGCTTTGCAGCATTCGACGGTATCAGCCCTACTGGAACATCACCAGAAGGGATTGCAGCAAGCAAAATTGCCCAATTATGGGGTAAAACTTTACCAAAACTATTACTAGCTAAGTCAGATAAAGAGTTCGATTCAATGTTTAAAGACTTCCTGAAGAAACGTGATTCTTACGGTTTAGATAAGGTTGAAAAATACCAGCAAGAAATGTATGAAGCAAACAAGAAGAAGTTAGAAGTTGGAAGTAAGTAATCATAATCCAGACAGAGGCTGACCCCAAAGGGTATAGTCTCTGTTTGCATTTTTATCTATTCTAAAGGTTGTGTAAAGAATATAGTTGACTTTTATACCCTGTTGATTGGAGCGGAAGGTGCGAAGACTCCTGTGGGAGTATGGTTCAGGGGAGACCCCGCAGGCGCTAGCGCCGAGGAGGCTCCCCGAAACACCCACGAACCGCTCGCACCTGGAGCGGAAATCAACAGGCAATTTTAACAGAGACATTCTAAAAAATCATTTGTTTTTAGGTGTGAAAAAATTATACTTGAAATATATTAAATACTTCAGGGGGATCATCATGGCATTTTCCATCATTCATAAGTTAAAGTTGTTAATAGACCGATTGTCTTTGCAAAAAAAATTAGTCGGTTTATATATTATTATCATTATGATTCCTATTATGACCTTTACCCTGAGGTATACCCATCAACTTTTCGATAGTGCATTAAAAGATGTTGAAAACAAAAATGAACACATGTTAGAAATTGAAAAAATTCATATCTTGAACAATATTGAAACCATAAGACGAACAGCTCAAATGATCGTTGCAGATCGTTCATTTATAGATTATGTGAAATACCGCAATGACACAAATATTAGTGATTTAATAGATTTTAATACGAAATCTATCTCCAATGTTAGTAAATTGCAGTTTAACAACCCTACTATAGAAAATATTCATGTCTATACTTCCAATCCTTATATCACCGAGATGTGGCCCATTTTGTTTCGGGAAAAAAGAATTTTAGACAAGCCTTGGCTGGATGAGGTGAATGCCCTTAATGGGACTGAATTATGGTGGTTCGAAGAGGATCATGATATTCTTGGCAGGCAAACCTCGAAAAATCAGTCTAAAATCTCTTTATTACGAGAAATAGAATACCCTAAAGATGAGCATCTAGGCATTATTGAAGTAGACATGCTCCTGTACAATTTCTTTCCGAAAATGTTTAGCTCCGTTAAGGAGCCTACTTCTGAAATGATTGTAATAGATGCCAAAGGAAACATCATTCAAAATCCCTATAATAACTTCTTGAAAGAAAAGCAAGTCAATCTAACAAATTTAAAGAAATCGTTTGAAGCAAATAAGAAAAAGAAAAACAATAGTTTTCTTTTTAAAAATGAAAACACAGAATATATGGTTGTATCCGTTTACATTGATGGGATAGACTCCTATATGTTAAATTTGATTTCTTTAGAAGGTATTTATAAACAAATTACTAAGACAAGATATATGGTTTTAGTAGGGATTGTTGTTTTAATCATTATTTTATCCCTGCTTACCAATGCTTTAACTAGATTCCTTTTAAAAAGAATGATGGAATTGATTGAATCAATGAAGAGAGTAGAAAAAGGAGATTTTTCCGTAAATGTGGATATAAGTGATCACAATGAAATAGGACAGCTTGCTACTCATTTTCGTAATATGTTGAATAAAATAAATGAATTAATAACAGAAGCAGTCAATAAACAGGCTGCTAAAAAAGAAGCAGAGCTAAATGCCTTAAAAACTCAAATTGATTCCCATTTTCTTTACAATACTTTAGAAAACATTAAGATGATGGCCGAAATTGAGGGTAATTATCAGATTTCAGATTCAGTTACCTCCTTAGGTGAGATGATGAGGTATAACCTAAAATGGAAAAATGATGTAGTATGTTTAAAAGAAGAAATTGAACACATTAGAAACTATATTAATATAATGGATTTGCGGTTAGATGGAGGGTTAACGCTTAAAGTAGAGGTTCCACCTGAACTAAAAGAACAAGAAATTTTAAAAATGTCTCTTCAACCTATTATAGAAAATTCGGTGAAACACGGAATAAGACCCAACTTATTGAAAGGACCGGGAATCATTGAAGTAAGAGCTAGAATAGAAGAGGATCTTGTTTTTATAGAAGTGGAAGATAATGGTATCGGTATACCATTAGAACAAACAGCCAGCTTAAATAACAGAATAAACTCTGACCAACCAATCGCTGAGACGGACAGGGGAAAAGGTAATGGGATTGGACTTAGAAATCTAAACGAAAGAATTACTTTATACTATGGAAATGATTATGGATTAACAGTCGTAAGTGTTCTTGACGAAGGAACTACTGTCATAATCAAACTGCCATATAGAAGCATCAAGGGGGCGGGAAGCAATGTATAAGATTTTGATCGTTGACGATGAAAAGATGATTCGTTTGGGAATTAAGGCAATGATTGATAGAGAATTTTTAGATGTTTTTACGACTGAAACGGCATTTGACGGAATGGATGCCTTAGAAAAGATTCAGAATGATAAGATTGACATCTTAATTACAGATATAAAAATGCCGAGGATGGATGGTATTACACTCATCAAACAGATTCAGTGTATGAAAATTCCTATACCAGCTACTATTATTCTTAGTGGCTTTGATGACTTTGAATATGCGAAAGCAGCGATTAAATGTCGAGTGAAAGATTACCTTTTAAAACCAGTGAAACGCCATGAGCTATATCAAGATTTGGAAGATATCCTAAACGAACTTAAAGTCAATAATCAGATGGCATTCCAGCACCTAGATGAATTTCGAGCAAATCAGTTAAATTATATGTTATTGAACCCCAACCTTGATGAAGGAAAAATTGTAGACCTATGTAGCAATATGCAAATAGAAGCCTATCTGGAGGGGTACTATGTTGGTGTTGTGAAAAATTGTAAAAAAATTGATGGCGAGGTTCTGCTCGGAAGAATTAAGGATTTCTTCAAGACAGAGCATAGAAGTAATGTCATTTGTTTTCTAGATAAAGATGAGCATGTTGTGGTTATAACAAAGGATAATATGTTCGTTGAATTAAATGAGTTCTTAGGTAAACAAAGATACTTTAGCTATTCGATAGCAGTAAGTGAAAAGAAGCAGAAATTAAAAGCTTTAAGGGAGGGTTATGTAGAGGCAATCTATTCTCTTAAATATCACTTCCTTTTTCCAGCAAATCAGCTTGTATTCTATGAGCATGTAAAAGGAAAACCTACTAATTTAACTATACCTGTAGATATACTAAAAAAGGTCGTTAATATGATAGGAACTGAACGGGAGCAAGAAATAAAATTGCACCTATTAAAGGTCCTTGACTATGATAACATAGCAAAAAATAATATTACGTATATGGAAGCACTCAGTAAAGAAATCAACCACATTATTTTCGAAAATACAATTACTAAGTTTGGAAAAGAGTCTAATGATGTAACATGTCTTTATGAGAAGATCCAGGATATTTACAACTTTGAAAACTTTCATGAGTATTATCGTGACGTTGAAGAATTGTTGCTTCGCTTACATGAATACCATAAAAAGCTAAGACAAGTTTATTCAGAACAAAAATATATGGATAAGGCATTACGCTATATAGAAGAAAACTTTTCAAAGGATTTAAATCTTGCTGTTGTATCCAATTATATCTCTCTTAATTACTCTTATTTCAGCCATATGTTCAAAGAGTATACTAATCAAAACTTTGTAGATTACCTGAAAATGATACGGATTAATCATGCTAAAAAACTATTAGCAGATTCAGAGTACAAAGTGTTTGAAATCAGTGAAATGGTGGGGTATAAAAATCCAAAACAATTTACGAGAGTCTTCCGAGAAATTGAAGGAGTATCTCCAACCGAATATAGAGAACAAAAAATGTACAGGTGAGCGATTTTGCTCATCTTTTTTTTGTTTTCAAAACCTTTTCCAAACACATTTGTCCTGTTTCTAAAATATTGACACCTGATACAAAATTCACTATCTAAAGAAGAGTTTCTTTCAACGATACAATAAGAATGAAAGGAAAAATCCTTTTTACAGATAAATGATTACGCTTTCAGTTTGTTGTTTTCTATCAAAAATACATACATCGAGGTGCAGAAATATGGCTAATTACCGATTTAATGAAGAACAATATTTTGTTATCGAACAATTTGATAAGGCAAAACCATTTTCTAGTTTTCTTCCAGGTCTAGCTGGGTTATACGGCATTCCCATGTGGTCTTTTTATGTCAACCGCGGTCAGGGAATTGTTAGCTTTGGAATAAAGGATAAAAATAATGCAATTACAGAATTTTATCCAGCTAATCAGGCATATGAACGAGTTTCAACGAACGGGTTTCGTACTTTTATAAAGGTGAAGGACTCAAGCGGAGAATTCATTTTTGAACCATTCACAACCTATCAACCCTCTGAAAACCCAACACGAAGAATGTTTATAAAGGAAAACGAGTTAAAACTAGAAGAAATCAATGATGAACACGGCGTAAAAACTATAGTCACCTATTTCACAATGCCTAATGAAAACTACGCCGGACTGGTTCGTAAAGTTGAACTGATTAATATTTCTGACCGTACTTTAGATTTGGAGGTAGTGGATGGTTTGGCTTCCATTATACCGTTTGGGGTTGAAGACGCCGCCTATAAAGCAGTAGGAAATACGCTAAAAAGCTGGATGGATGTTTTTAATCTAGATAAGAAAATTCCTTATTACCGTGTCAGATCTTCTACAAATGATACAGCAGAAGTAGAAGAAGTAACGAAAGGGCATTTCTATTTGAGTTTTTTAAATAATGGCGAGCTATTGGAACCTATTGTAGATGCAGACCTGATTTTTGGATTTAACACTTCTAAGACGTATCCGACGGAATTCGCTACCCAGTCGGTTGATACTATTATTTCTAGTAAACCTATTACAGCTAATAAGGTACCTTCTGGTTTTTCCGGCATTTCTAAGGAACTAAATCCAGGAGAGCATGCTACCCTTTACACGCTTATTGGACATGTTATGGATATTGAAATTATCAATGAGAAAGCAAAGGAAATAACATCAAAGGAGTATATGGAGCGAAAATATCTAGAGGCAAATAAACTAGTTAGTGATTTGACAAAGGACATCTATACAAAGACAAACAATCCATTATTTGATGCTTATTGTCAGCAAAGTTACTTGGATAATATTTTACGAGGCGGATACCCAGTCCTCCTTCCTACAGAGCATGCTCCATTTGTTTATTATGTATTTTCACGTAAACACGGAGATTTAGAAAGAGACTACAACTTTTTCTCCCTTGCTCCTGAGTTTTTCTCCCAGGGGAATGGAAATTTCCGGGATGTAAACCAAAACCGAAGAAATGATGTGTTTTTCCATCCTGAAATAGGAGATTACAATATTAAATTATTCATGAGTCTCATTCAAGCAGATGGGTATAATCCACTCGTAGTCAAAGGGTCAAGTTTTGAACTTGAAGAAAAAACGAAATTAGATTGGCTTCAGTGTCTATTTGAACACTCTTCCGATTATGAGTACATCTTGAAGAAGCTACAAAGAGCCTTCACACCTGGGGACCTATTGCAAACCATAGTCGACCGAAAAATGTCCCTGACCACTTCGTTGCCAGAGTTTTTAAAAACCATACTTACGAGGAGCAAGCAAAGTGTTGAGGCAGAATTTGGGGAAGGGTACTGGATGGATCACTGGACCTACAACCTTGATTTAATTGAAAACTTTTTAAAGATCTATCCGGAAAAGAGAAGTCAGCTATTATTTGAGGATGATAGTTATAGGTACTTCTCAAGTCCTGTTTATGTTAAGCCACGTTCAGAAAAGTATGTGCTAAAAGACAAGTCCGTACGACAATATAACGCGATTGTTGAAGCGAATCATGAGCAAACAGGTAATTGGGTAAAGTCTCATACGGGAGAAGAGTATACAACAAATTTATTTAGCAAATTATTTACGCTCGGACTTGTTAAGTTTGCAACCCTTGACCCGTTGGGAATGGGCATTGAAATGGAAGCGAATAAACCAGGCTGGAATGATTCAATGAACGGCTTGCCAGGATTATTGGGTTCAGCATTAAGTGAAACCCTCGAATTAAGACGGGTACTTGAGTTTAATTTAAACACTTGTAAAACAGAAAGCCAGCGGATTTCTCTGCCAGTTGAAGTGTATCAGTTGCTTCTGACTGTTGTGGAAGGATTGCAGAAATTCAACACGCAGGAGATTAATCATTTTCAGTATTGGGATTATATAGCAACAGCCCGTGAACAATATCGTGAAGAAGTAAGGCATGGCTTCAGAGAAGAGGAAGTCTTACTTTCATTAAAAGAGCTGGAAACATTTACGAGGGACTTCCTTTGTAAGGTGGATGAGGGAATTGAGAGAGCTATCGAATTAGGGAATGGACTGGTTCCAACTTATCTTTACTATGAAGCTGCAAGCTATGAAAAAATCATAGGTGAAACTGGGGTGGAGATGGCTAATGAACTTGGGCTTCCTTTTGTAAATGTAACCGACTTTAAGGTACACGTCCTTCCTCATTTTCTTGAAGGACCAGCAAGAGCGTTCAAAACAACTTCATCTCAAAATGCTAGAAAGATGTATCAGGCAGTCAGAGAATCAGATATCTTTGATTCCAAACTCCATATGTATAAAACCTCTGCATCACTTGAAATGGAAACCTATGAAATTGGTCGTTCAAGAGCTTTCACACCTGGGTGGCTTGAACGTGAATCCATCTTTATGCACATGGAATTTAAATATCTTCTTGGCGTGTTAAAAGCAGGGCTTTATGAGGAATTCTTTCAAGACATAAAGTACGCTCTTCCACCGTTTATGAATCCTGAAGTATATGGGAGAAGTGTATTAGAGAATTCTTCCTTTATTGCAAGTAGTGTAAATCCTGATCCGAAAGTTCATGGACAGGGATTCGTGGCAAGACTTAGTGGAACAACAGCTGAATTTCTGACGATGTGGCAGACGATGATGATGGGGAAAGAAGTGTTTTCTGAGAAAGAAGAGAGTCTTACATTATGTCTGCAGCCGATTTTACCGGATTGGTTATTTGATGAGAGGGGAAGAGTCGAATTTTCTTTCTTAGGACGAACTCTAGTAACCTATCATAATCCTAAAAGAAAAAATACGTTTGGAATCGATGGTGTTTCAACCAAAAAGTATATTCTGTATGGTAAAGACGGTGCAGTTACAGTGAATAACGTAAGAATTGAAGCTCCATACGCTCAAATGGTAAGAGCGGGAGAAATCAATAGAATCGAAGTTTACCTAGACTAAATAGATTGGGATGGTATTGGTGAAAATAAAAGTCATACAAACGGCTAAAAACACAGGTGAACGATTTATAGAAAAGGGAACACCATTGGTTACAACTGGTGTCCCCTTACATGGAACTACTATTCTACGAATTAATTTTGGGGAAAGATACCAAACGTTTATGGGTTTTGGAGGTGCTTTTACAGAGGCAGCAGCCTACACACTTGCACAAATTCCAGATGAGGGTAGAAAACAAGTGATAGAGAGCTATTTTAATAAAGATACTGGCCTCGGATATACATTGGGAAGAACTCATATTCATAGCTGTGATTTTGCTTTGGGGAACTATACGTATGTTGAGGAAAATGATGCTGAGCTAAAGACCTTTTCAATTGAGCGGGAGCAAAAATATGTCCTGCCTTTAATCAAAGAAGCCATGAAAGAAGGAGACCAAGAATTAACCCTTCTTTCCTCCCCGTGGAGTCCGCCTGCATGGATGAAAACAAATAATGAGATGAATAATGGCGGCAAGCTTAAGCCAGAGTATTTTTCTGCTTGGGCGATGTATTACGCAAAATATATTAAGGCGATGGAAGCAGAAGGAATTCCTATATGGGGTGTTACTGTCCAAAATGAGCCTGAAGCAACTCAAGTCTGGGATTCATGCAGGTACACTGCAGAGGAAGAAAGAGATTTTGTGAAAAATTACTTAGGACCTACCTTAGAGCGAGAGGGACTGCAGGAGAAGAAAATTATTATATGGGATCATAATCGTGACGTCGCCTACGAACGTGCAACTACTATATTGTCAGATTCTGAGGCCTCTAAATATATATGGGGAACAGGGCTCCATTGGTATGTCTCAGAGGAATTTGAGAACCTATCGAAAATTCATCAAGAGTTTCCAGATAAACATTTAATATTTACAGAAGGCTGTATTGAAGGTGGTGTTCAACTAGGCGCTTGGCATACCGGTGAACGTTATGCTCGTAACATCATCGGAGATCTTAATAATTGGTTAGAAGGATGGATTGATTGGAATCTGGTTCTCAATGAAAAGGGAGGACCTAATCATGTGGGGAATTACTGCGATGCACCTATCATTGTCGATACAAAAACAGGTGAAATCCATTATAACAGTTCCTACTATTATATCGGTCATTTTAGTAAATATATTAAGCCAAATGCGGTGAGAGTTGGATTTGAACTAGAGTCGGAAACATTAATGGCAACAGCCTTTATAAATGTAAATGGGTCACTGGCTGTTGTCATTATGAATCCCTGTGATCTGCCAGAATCAGTCACGATAGATTTAGAAGGAGAGTTTACAGAGGTAAGGCTTCCAGAGCATTCCATCACTACCTTGCTGATAGAAAAATAGATAAAGAGACTTTAAAAATTACAGAATGTTCGCAAGGGAGGTGATATTTTTAAAAACTACACTTTTTAATGCATATGAATATTGAAGGAGGGAAAGGTTTGAAGAAAAAAATAGCGATTATTATGAGTGCGATGCTGCTTATGCCGGGAAACCTATTGGCAGCAGAAGCAAGCAGTAAGCTATCACAAAATGAGAAGGTTGAGCTGAACCACTCGAACAAATCTGAATGGTCACTTGTTTGGTCTGATGAATTTGATGGAACAGAGATTGATCACACCAAATGGGGCTATGATATTGGGAACTGGATGAAAGATAGCGAAGGAACTGCAATCACGCCTGGTTGGGGAAACAATGAAAAGGAATATTATACTGATTCTAAGGAAAACTCCTATGTAAAAGACGGCAAGCTCGTGATTAAAGCAAAAAAAGAGCAGGTATCGGATGAATTAGGCACATACGAATATACATCAGCGAAGTTAAAAACAAAAAACCTTTACAGTAAAAAGTATGGACGTTATGAAATTAAAGCAAAGATGCCAACTGGTAAAGGTCTATGGCCAGCGATTTGGATGCTTCCAGAAGATGATAAATATGGTTCTTGGGCTGCTTCAGGAGAGATCGATATTGCCGAGGGCTGGGGCAGCAGACCAAATACGGTGGCTGGAACGATCCATTATGGGGAGAGCTGGCCCAATAACAAATTTATAGGTAAGGAATATACATTGCCTAAACAAAGAGGAGTTGATAAGTGGCATACGTATGCGCTGGAATGGGAGCCGGGAGAAATTCGATGGTATGTGGATGGGGAACTATATGAAACTCAAAATAAATGGTACTCCAAAGGAAAAGATAATGCAGCAAAATATTCCTTCCCAGCACCATTTGACCAGGAATTTTACTTAATTATGAATCTCGCAGTGGGTGGTAATTTTGATGGCGATCCTGATGCAACGACCAAATTTCCAAGCCAAATGGAGATTGATTATGTCCGTGTATATGATTTGAAGAAGAGAGATTACCGTGAGCCAGTTGAACCTGCTCTAGAGCCAGTTGTTTTACCTGATAATGCAAAACAACCTTTAGCAGATGGCAATTTAATCTATGATAATCAATACGAACAACCAGTTACAGACATTGCGCAGTCGGATATTGATTTGAATCCGCTTTATTGGAATTTTGTCCATCTACCGGATTTCGGTGGTTCGGGCTCAGTTAGTAAGGATTCAATAAATGGGGTTAATTTTTCAAAAATTACGATTGAAAATCCTGGGACGCAGTTGTATTCCCTACAGCAGATTCAAAACCTTTCACTTGGCAAGGGTGGAAAGTATAAAGTAAGTTTTGATGCGAAATCTGCAACTGTCCGAAATATGATGGTTAAGGTTGGAGCTGGGGCTTCAAGAGGATGGGCCAAATATTCCAATGAAGAAACCTTTATGCTTAGTGACCAAGTTCAAACCTATGGATTTACGTTTGATATGTTAAATGACACAGATCTTGAATCTAGACTTGAGTTTAACTTAGGTGGAAATGGGACAAGCCCTGTATGGATCGGAAATGTTCGTGTGGAAGATATTACAGGATTACCTGAAGATTATGATGCCGCGAAACAGCCGCTTCCAGATGGAAATCATGTCTATAATGGGACGTTTGACCAAGGCAGTATGGATCGAATGACTTATTGGAATTTTGTAACGGCAGGTGCTTCAGCAAACATCTCGGTGAATGAGGCAACCCGGGAATTACATGTTTCCATTCAGGATGACGGTGAAAATCCCGATGCCGTACAGGTTAACCAGAAAGGAATGTACTTTGTAAAGGGAAATGACTATAAAGCAACCTTTAAAGTAAGAGCGGATCAACCGAGGACCATCCAAGTGGATTTTAGGAGTCAAGACGGAAAAAGAAGCTTTTCCGGTCCACAAACCATCGAACTTACACCTACTATGGAAGAAAAAACAGTCGCTTTTACGATGCCTGACACCGTAACAGATAAGAATGGCCAATTTGTTTTTAACTTTGGAGAGCAAACTGCGGATGTTTATCTAGATGATGTAAGATTAATTAAGACCTCCGATGATGTGGATTATGGCAATATAGATTTATTCCCTCTTAAAAATGGAAGCTTTAATGATGGGCTAAATACTTGGGGCAATTATATTCATTATGATGCAAGTGCACAAATTACTGCCGATAATGGCGAGGCAAAAGTGGCTATTGGAAATGAAGGTAATGAAACGTGGAGTATTTTGCTTCAACAGGAAAACATGAGCCTGGCAAAGGGAGTAACGTATGAAGTGTCCTTTGATGCTCGTTCTACCAAGCCAAGAGATATCGAGGTAACGGTTGAGAATGCTCAATACAATCGATATTTTGATCAAAAGGCAGCACTTACAGATCAAATGCAGTCGTATACATTTGATTTAAAAATGCCAACAGATGATTTAACAGCGATTAAATTCCAACTAGGAAAATCATCTAGTTCACCATTAGGTGCCCATGATGTATTTATTGATAATGTCGTTCTTAAAGTTAAGGGGATGGAGCCTCCTGTTCCAGGAACGACAAAAACTGCTGGAATTGATAATGGAGCCTTCGATCAAGGTACAGATGATTGGTCTGCCTGGTGGGGTGACCAGTGGAGCGGTTATGCTGGAGGTACTATGACTTCTGAAAATGGTAAACTAAAGGTTGATATAACACAGGTTGGGGGGGCAAGCTATTCGCCTCAAGTTTTTCAGAAGGACTTGCTATTTGAAAAGGGAGCAAGTTATACCGTTGAGTTTGATGCAAGTGCTGATATAGCCAGAAAAATGAACATCAATATTGGAAAAGAACTCACATCTGATCCATGGTTTATTTCCTATGCTCCAACTCAAACCTTTGATTTATCAAGCGAGATAAAGCGGTACAGCTTTACCTTTACAATGACTGAAGACACCTTCTCTGATGGAAAAATTGTTTTCGAACTAGGAAACATCGCCGGTGGAAATGCAGCTACCACCGTGTACTTGGATAACATAAATATTAGTCAAAATTAAGTGCCTAAGTGCCTAGGGGACGGTTCTGCTGGTTTTTTGATTTAAGGAGACCTTGCAAAGCCAAAAGAACCGCCCCTGTGGCATCCCTTGGCAAACACTCGAATTTTGTCGAATCATAGGTTGTTGACAAGCTTATCGGTTCATGAAATTATTATATTGAAAACTTCACTTAGCCTCTAGTGCTTACCCACAATTTTTAAACCCCTTGCATACATGAAACCCATAAAGAATGAAAACAAAACAACTAGTGAATTATGCCAACGTTTCTGAATAACCTCCTAATTGAATCTTCACATTCTCACCAAAACACCTTTTCATATTCCATCCTGTTTCAACAAATAATGTTTTAATAAAAAACTGAAAGGAGTGATAAACAAAGTAACTACTTATTATATTTTAAAAGATTCCATTGCCACTATACTTTCTGGTATTTTTTAATTTTGAAGGAGGATAAATAATGGGTCACGATATTTATGGAGTCAATAAGGCAGGAAAAGAAATTGCTTATGCACGTTTTAGCATGGGGAATTATAATGCTACTATACTGTACAGCCTACTTGAGGCAAATAAATACTATGCAGGAGTTAGTGGGTCAGGAGACTGGTCTACCTTCTCCATACAACAAATTGAAAAAGCTTTGAATAAGTACAAGCAATTATATAAAAATGGTGATTCTCAAAATTGGGATCTAAAACAAATCCTAGATTTTATACAAAACTGTTTAGAAACAGCAAAAAAAGAAGAGAGTGTAAAAGTGTATTTTGGTTAAATTGATATTTTCGTAATTAAGATTCCATTCTAGTAAACCTGCAATCTTCCCCTTTGATTTTCACCATTTTAAATCCACAATCATGCCGTCTTATAATTAACTTCCTAATTAAAGTGATGAAAAAAATATATTCATTTAATAACTAGAATAAATGGGAAAGTTGCCGTTAAATCCGAATGAAAAAGGAGCGGTAGTATGAATGCAGTTCTGAGTAAAATTGCTCAAGGGGTCACAGTTTGTTATTCAGAGATTTTCCCTAATCAAGACAACGATTTTTTTCCCTTAGATTGTATGGAGAAGCTATTTTTGGTCGCTGACTCATATTGTATGAATCCTGATTGTACATGCCAAGAGGCAGTTCTTCATTTTCTACAAGTTTATCCGAGAGAAGAAAGGAAAGCTGACAGTTTTATGATCAGGTTTAAGCTTAATGGCAGAGGATATAAAATTCATGAACGTGGCAAATTCAATAAACGTGAGATACAGACCGTCGTCATGCATTTTACGGCCGACGGCAAGATTCTAAGCCTATTAAATGAACGTTTTAAGGAAATGAAGGAAAAGGCAAAAGAAATAATTCAAAGTTAACCGCAAACCCAAGGTGCTTGATTCCTAAGGAAACCTTTTAATTGACAAATAAGTTATAAAATTTTACGATAGATAGCACACGATGTATCTTATGGGATACATCGTGTGCTATTTTTTCGGAAGGTGGTTAGTAAATGGTGGAAAAAGCCATTTTTATTCGGGAATCTATAGATCTGTTACAAAGTTATATTATGAAAAGTCTTCAGAAGCATTCCGAAGAGCGGGGTGTCACGATTCCTCAAGCAAGAGTAATAGGAGAAGTGTTTGCTCATAAAAAAATCAGTATTAAACATCTTTCTCAAAACCTAAAAATGACCCAAAGTACGGTTTCAGATATCGTTGAACGACTTACTTCAAAAGAGCTTCTAGTGAAAACTCCAAACCCTAATGATAAACGTTCTGTGGAGATTTCACTTTCCAACGAATTATCAAAAGGAATCAATGAGGACATAACGGATATAGCAAATAAGTCACTAGTAGATGTCTTAAGTCTATTAAACCCAAATGAACAGGAGATTGTTGAGAAGGGTATGAGATTATTGGTTTCGGCTGTTAAGGAAAAAATGGAGTCAGAAGGAATGGATAATCGTGAATTTTTTGATGTTTTGTACTTTCAAGAAAAAACAAAATAAATTTCTACAATAACGGAGGATTCAAGGTGAGACAGATTATTAAAGGCCGCTGGGCCATATTTTCCATATGGTTGATTGCGACGATCGTACTTACAGTCATTCAACCAGACATCAATGCCATACTACGGCAAAAAGGGCAGCAAGGAACGAGTAATGATAGCCCTTCCGTAATGGCAGATCGTATCTTAAAAAAGATGGATACAACGAAAGGAACAAACAACCTCATCGTTTTTTACGATAAAAATAAACTATCAGATGATGAAATGGGAAAAATCGGTGATGCGGTAGAAACCATTCGCGATAGCGGATCAGAGCTTGGTATTGCTAACATCATGGATCCTTTCAGCATCCCCGAAGCCAAAAGCTCTTTAGTATCTAAAGATGGTACAACACTTATAGTGAGCTATAAGCTTGATAAAAGAGGGCGAGAAATAGATGATATCCAAAAACAAATTGAAAGCAAATTGGATCATGTACCTGTTGACTACTATCTTAGTGGGGAAGACTTTATCAATAATGATTATCTGAAGGCATCCCAGGCAGGTGTCGAAAAGAGTGCGGCATTAACCGTTATTTTTATTTTAGTAGTCCTTATCATTGCATTTAGGTCAGTCGTTACACCTATGATTTCCTTAGTGGCTGTAGCTTTTTCCTACCTTGTTTCCATGGGAATTGCAGCTCAATTAATTGATAAGGCAGGATTTCCAATAACTAGTCTTACCCAAATGCTCCTGATCCTTATCCTTTTTGGGATTGGTACAGATTATAACATCCTTCTGTTTAATCGATTTAAGGAAGAATTATCCCATGGACATTCTATTGATGAATCAATCGTAAACACTTATAAAACGGCAGGTAAAACAATTGCATACAGCATACTCACTGTATTTATTGCTTTCCTTGCTCTCATTTTTGCCGAATCTCCAATCTATCGATCAGGTGTTGTGGTTGTAATCGGAGTAACCATATTGTTACTGCAAATATTGACTTTAACGCCATTTGTCATGAAGGCATTAGGTGAAAAACTTTTCTGGCCATCTAAGAATGTAATGGGTCATAAGGAAAACAAGTTTTGGGGAAAGACATCCTCCTATGCTGTTAAGCACCCTATTATATCCACTGTCATCATTCTTTTGATACTCGGACCAATGGTGTATTTTCATCAGGAAAAGCTTAACTTTGATACGGTTGGAGAACTTGGAGATAAATACCCTTCTTCTAAAGCGATAAATTTGGTATCGAAGCACTTTGGAAAAGGCCAGGCAATGCCTGCGACTGTGGTCATCGAAACTGGTAAAGCACTTGATAATAATGACTCTCTTGCAGTCATTGATAACATAACTGAAAGATTGAAAAGTATTAAGGGAGTGAAGCAGGTTTCTTCCATCACACAACCTCAAGGAAAGCCAATTGATGATTTTTACGTCGACAGTCAAATGGGGGCTGTTACGGATGGCTTGTCACAAACGCAAGGTGGTGTGGATCAAATTCATGATGGATTGAAAGAAGCACAAGAAGGGTTTGGTTCTGCAGACTTTTCCAAAGTCAGTCAAATGGTTGACGGTACGGCAAAGCTCCAAGATGGTATGGCTGCCTTAACTATTGGTTTGAAGCAAATCCAAGCGGGTATAAATGATGGGTCAAGTAGTTCAAAGACTATCACTAACGGTATGGCTACCATTGAAACAAATCTCTCAAAGATGAGCAGAGGTGTTGGTTTGTTAGCTGAAAATTATGGGAAGATGCAGGCTGGCTATGCTGAGATGGGCTCTCGTTATCAATATGCCGCCCAAGAACTTTTAAGGGTAAAAGCTGAGTTGTCGGAAATGCAATCTTTGGTAACGGCATTAGGGAACAGTTATGGAGAGTCTCAAAGTGATAAAAACTATGTAGATTTGAAGCGGAAAATTGATGAGACATCAGCATCATTAAGTCAAATCACACCTGAAGGAATCCAAGTATTAAATGCTAATTATAATGCAGTAACTACTGGTTTTGGGACAGCAAATAAAAATCTTGGCGCTATGAGCAGCGGGTTAGCACAAATGGCAGATGGGTTGAAAAAGCTTGAATCTGGACTTGGTCAGGCATCCTCAGGAATTGGTACCATCGTAACCAATATGATCAGTGTCACGAATGGGTTGGGCCAGATGAATTCAGGTCAGCAACAGCTGGCAGACGGACTCAATGGATTCACTGTCTTCGGCGAAAAACTGTCAGATGTTAACAACGGCTTACAGCAAATCTCTGACGGATTGGGACAAACCAATGGTTACTTAACGCAGCTGAATACGAATAAAACTTTCTTTATTCCAAAGGAAGCGTTGACTAATAAGGACTTTAAAAGATCGTTTGACACATTCATGTCCGAAGATAGAAAAATCACCAAATTCATGGTTGTTCTGAATGATGATCCATATTCAGAGAGTGCATTAAAGACCGTAGACAAAATCAATGAAACGGTTACTGATGGACTTAAAGGCACCGCTCTATCTGATGCCAAGAGTGGAACATCCGGACCAAGTGCGACAACAAACGATATGAATAATGTTTTGACTAGAGATTTAAATAAAACAACGACGATCGTCATTATCGGAGTATTGCTTGTACTGTTCTTTGTTATACGATCTTTCTGGACACCGGTTTTCATCACCGCATCCATTGTTGGGGCATACTATGCGGCGATGTTCCTTATAAATTATATTTTCATAGATTTGAACGGGCTTGAAGGTATTTCTTCCTTCGTACCATTCTTCTCCTTTATCATCATTGTGGCTTTGGGAGTAGACTATAGTATATTTTTAATGATGCGGTTTAAGGAATATCCACATATGCCAGCTAAAGAGGCAATCGTGTTGGCTTCAAAGCAAATAGGCGGTGTGATTATAGCAGCAGTAATTATTCTTGGCGGCACCTTTGCCACACTGATGCCTTCGGGTATCATCCTTTTATCAGAACTGGCCATAGCTGTTATTGCCGGTCTGGTTATCCTTTGCTTTATTCTGCTTCCAATCTTTGTTCCGGCCTTGATGGCTCTTCCGGAAGCTCTAGTAAATTTATTTTCTGGAAAAAAAGATACTGACGTAAGTTTTGAGAAAAAAATAGTTTAAAACCTAAAAAGGCAGTCCCTCTCACAAAGGGGAAACTGCCTTTTTTTAAAGATAAGAATGTATAAAATTTATTACAGCCACAGTCCTTGATAGTGTAGTATTTTATGTTTCAATCTAATGGTTAGAAGCACGCCTGTAAATAGAAGAAGTTTCTAATGCCCGAGGTAAGGGAAAAAGTACACGACCGGTAAATAGGGGAACTTTTAATGCCTGTTGTAAGTTGCAAGACTACTAGAGCCTAAGGACTTTTGTACTCTTAAGGGCGACTAGCACTCTGTTTGCGGCCCGATAGACTACCGACCAGTCTTCTTATTCGTGGCTGATCAAGGTGCTTGAGCTTTTTTTAATGATTGACGGAATTTATTTCCATAAAATATCCTATAATAGAGAAGTATGAAAGAATCTATTAGAGTTGAAAAGCAACGTAGAAATAGTCCATTCTTGTAAAAATAGGAGGCCATTATGGGAAGATTAGTTCATTTCGAAATTCATGTGAGTGACATGGAACGGGCAAAAAAGTTTTATGGAGAGGTATTCGGATGGTCATTTCAGGATTGGAGTGAGTATGCAGGCATGCCCTACTTTGGTGCTGTGACTGGCGATGAAAATGAACCTGGAATCAATGGTGCCTTGATGCAGCGTCAAAGTGCTCCACCGGAAACAAATCAAGCATTAAATGGGTATGCTTGTACAATGGGAGTAGAAAATTACGATGTAACGGAAGCGAAAATTCTGGAGAATGGTGGCAAGGTCGCCATGCCTAAATATGCCCTGCCTGGAATGGCATGGCAAGGATACTATATTGATACCGAAGGCAATATTTTCGGAATTCATCAACCCGATGCGAACGCAAAATAGAATGGTCGATAGGTGAATGAAAATATGAAAACACATGACACGGCAGGCATGCTTGAAAAAGTTCGCAGCATTTGTCTTGCACTTCCTGAAGCTACTGAAATTATCGACGGTTTCGGTCACAATACTTTTAAAATCAATGGGAAATCCTTCGTGATTTCAGGTGAAAGCGAAAAAGGATTCAGCCTGTCGTTTAAATCAGACAGGGAAACACAGGAATTATTGCTGCAGAAAGAATATTTTTTCAAAACCCCGTACATAGGACATCATGGCTGGGTGTCTATTCAAAATCCAGAGGAAAAAGACTGGGATGAGTTGGCGGATCTTATTCAAGAAGCCTATTTGCGTGCAGCACCGAAGCGTTTGGTTAAGAAATGGAATGAGTTACTTACAAAGTGAGAAAGGCAGAAGAGCTGCCTTTCTTTATTTTTACGTTTTTTTGGTGAATAATTGATGTGGGAAAAGTCATCACTTTAATCAATTCATTACCTATTAAAAGATTAATATATATATAACAAAGAATGGGTAACGAGAACGTATAAAAAGTCGCTAAACAGTTTAGCGGCTTATTTATTTGTGCTTCCACTTCCCCAATCCCCTTTTTCCTATTTCCAAGAAACTATCAATAAACCTATCAAAATGGACTATTAATAGGTTTAAGTACAAGCAATTTTATCCTTTCTTGAATCTTATAGTTATTGAGATTTATTAAGGAGGTGAGATCGATGGCTAAAATGACTAAAAGGTGTTGTTTCTATGGACCAAATTCTAAAGGACAACTTGTTGTAAGATGTATATCTTCAACAAACATCTGTCTTTCCCAGATTCATCATGGAGGGGAAGATTTAGATCTTTTTTCAGCTTCTGCGCTCCCTGTTGAAAACTGTGGAGATTGTCATCACAAAATTGCTATACCGGGACTTGAGGGATTTACCATAGTATCAGCTGATGAAAACGAAAATTAACTAAGTTCAAGAAAGACAAGCCTATCTTTGTAATGTTTTAAATGTGGGCTTGTCTTCAGCTTATTTCTCGCGATTTCATTTGTATTCCGTTAAATCACCTAACGGAGGTACTTATGTGTAGATGCGCTGCCTGCAAGGTAGCTTTATTTTTTTCAGCAGATGTCGACAATTTTGTCAGATTATTCTACATAAAATTACAATTGTATTACATTACTGCCAATTGCATTGTTATTAGTCCATTTGGAGTATAAACTAGTAATATATTAGGAATTTGGAATTAATGATAGGTTACAAGAGGAGATAATGTAATGATAAAAAAATTCTTTAAATATACAGTTACAGCTACCATTCTTGCCGCTACGATCCAAGTAACACCTACTTTTGCTAGTCCGGAAACGTCAGTAATCCAGGGGCAAATTAATGCAACGGAAGACCAAATTGATAATTTTGAAACCAAAATTCAACAAATAGATGACCGTATTAGCCAATCAATGGAGAAAAGTGAAAAACTAAATACTGAAATCAAGACACAACAAGGGAAAATTGCACAAACAGAGGCTGAAATTGAAGAAGCTAAAGCGTCCCTAGAAGCACACAAAGAGGTCTATTCAGAACGACTTAAGAGCATTCAGTTAGAGGGAAAACAATCAATTGTTACATACGCAGAACTTTTGCTTTCATCTAATAACCTTTCTGAGTTTTTCACTCGTTTTACTGCTATCTCGAGTATTATGGAAAGTGATACAGCCTTACTAAACGGGTTAAATGAAAAGGAACAAGCATTAACAGAAGCAGAGAAAAAATTACATGAAGAGTACAATCAATTAAAAAAGAGTCAAAATGAATTAGTATCTGAACAAAAAAAGATTCAAGAAGATAAAGCAGAAATTCAAAAAGAATTAGCTACTGCACAGAGTACATTACAAAATAAACAGAATCAATTGGCTCAACAGCAGGCTCAAGAAGAGGCTCAGAAACGTGCACAGGAAGAGGCACGTCGCCAAGCTCAATTAGCTCAGCGACAGGTTACTCAAAGACACTCTGAAGGAACCAAGACTTCAAAATCTGTACCTTCTGTAGATTTATCTAATGAATCTACCTCTGCTACGGCAAGTAATGTTATTGCTATTGCGAAAAAATATATGGGCGTTCCTTACGTTTGGGGAGGAACAACGCCAAACGGATTTGATTGTTCAGGATTTACAAGCTATGTGTTCCGTCAAGTTGGCATCAATCTTCCAAGGGTGTCACGTGACCAACAAAGGGTTGGAACAAGAATCTCTCCAAGTCAAGTACAGCCGGGAGATCTAGTATTTAGAGGCTCACCTGCCTACCATGTTGGCATTTATATTGGGGGCGGACAATATATTCATGCGCCACAAACGGGTGATGTGGTGAAGATTTCCACTTATAACCCAGCAAAATTTACGAGTGCTGCTAGAGTATTGCCTTAAGAATTGAAAAACATAGTGTTAAGACTAAGATAGTTTGTAATATTAGTGCCTGTTCCTTCTGAGGGACAGGCGCTATTTTTTTAAGTAATGTTAAAAAAGGTGATGAAATGATACACACATACTTAGATAAGACGATACGTTTTGAAATTAAGTACAAAAATCGTTCCTCAATGGGTATCACGATTGATAGCTATGGGAATGTGGAAGTCCAGGCACCGAAAGGAACACCAGATGAAAAGGTAATCCAACTATTAGAGAAAAATTGGGACCCCATTCAGCAAAAATTAAAAGAAATGAAGGAGCGGCTCCAAGGACCGCAGGAAAAGGTATATGAGCATGGTGAAAAATTTCTTTATTTAGGAAACACCTTTCCCATACAGATTATTCAAGACAGTACTATTACCCTAGATTACGTGAAATTTAAGGAAGATAAGTTACATATATTTGTTAAGTACCCAGAAGATGAGAAAATAAAACATGCATTAAAACGCTTTTATTATCAGCAGTGTAAAGCAATAGTTGAAAAGAGCATCTCCTCATATCAAAGTTACTTTAAAACAAAACCACGTTCGATTCGAATCACAGATAGCCAAACTGCATGGGGAACCTGTGATTCACGGCATCAGCTAACCTTTAATTGGAGATTGGCGATGGCACCGCAAAGTGTAATTGATTATGTAGTTGTTCACGAAATGTGTCACATGGTGCATTTAAATCATGACCGCTCTTTTTGGAGGCTGGTTGGTAAAATCATTCCTGATTATAAAGAAAAAGAAAACTGGCTGGCATTATCAAACTGGAAAATGACGGTATAGCTGCAAAAAAGGCAATCACATAATATGGATGTAATGATAATTAATTTTTGACTTGCATATTTTTGTTCAAATTATTTCAATAAATGATAATCAAATGTATATAAGATTGTAAAAAAAAACCATCTTTTTATGGTCATTTATTATTTTTATAAATAAATAGTATTGAAGGGTTTCTTCTTTCGTCTGCACTTTGAGCAAGCAATTACTAAGACTGTGGAAACTTAAGGATTTATTGACAATGATTGGTCTGTATGAGAAATTTAAGACACAATAATTATATAATAATGTTGAAGGAGATCTTAATAAATGCTTAAGGAATGGAAAAACTGTAAAAAAGGAGATCAATTTTGCCCTGTTTCCTTTAAAAAATATGGATCTTTCTTTTGGACAATATTTATGTTATTTGGAGTTGCAGCAATAGTAGCTAATTATATTTTTGAGTCCCCTTTGCTGTTGGGCCTATATGCCTATCCTGTTGTCTTTCTCTCATTAATACCTGTTCGAAATAGTCTCTATGTTGTTCTAAGTGGCATTTTACTAGGATCATTGATTGTACTGAGAACTCCTGATAGATTACACCTTTCTATAATAGCTGCTTATGTTGTATTAATGGTAATTGTCCGTAGGGTAGTATGGATTTCATCACGAAACTACAAAGAAAAGAATGAGCAGGAAGATTTATTCCTTAATACTGTTTTTTCTTTAGCAAAAACAATTGATGCAAAAGATCCCTATACTGCTTATCATTCTAGTAATGTAGCAAATTATGCTAAAAAGATTGCAAAGGAAATGGGACTTTCTAATAAAGAGATAGATTCTATTTACTTGGCTGGACTAATTCATGATATTGGAAAAATCGGAATGCCTGATTCTATTCTTCAAAAAGAAGGAAGACTGACAGAAGAAGAATATACTATCATGAAAAAACATCCTGAAGAAGGCTATAAGATTATTAAGGATATTCATCGACTTCAAGAACTGGGTATAACTGATATGGTTTTATATCATCATGAACGGCCAGACGGGAAAGGCTACCCTAGAGGTTTATCTGGTGTAGAGATTCCATTAGGTGCTCGGATTTTAGGGGTTGCTGATGCATATGATGCTATGACGACGAATCGATCTTATAGACAGAAATTAGCTATTGAAACCGCAACAAACGAAATAACAAGGAATATCGGAACTCAATTTGACCCAATAGCAGCTAACGCACTTTTTAAAATCTTGATTCTTGAAGGTAAAATCCCAAAAGTAGAAAATTCATTGGTATCAAGCAAATTTTCCATTGCTAATTAAAGTCTAATTTATATCAGCCATAGTGTCAGGCACCACTTGTAGATAATTTAGGAATTTATCCACGAGTGGTGCCTGAAATGTTATTTGAGAGCATTTTATTCGTTGATGGGTATAATAAATTGGCAGAAGTAATTTAGTTTTAGTACGACAGAAGAAATAAAGGAGATCCAATGACAAAAAAAATAAAAGACCCTGGTTGGAACTTTGACAATAGTTATACTAAACTGCCGGATTCATTTTTTAAAAGCACCAATCCAACACCCGTTAACTCACCTCAGTTGGTCATTCTAAATGGCACACTAGCAAAATCTTTAGGGCTGAATGTCCAGGCATTGCAAGGGGAAGAGGGGATTGATGTTTTTGCAGGTAATAAGATTCCCGAAGGTGGTTCACCTCTTGCACAAGCCTATGCAGGACATCAATTTGGCCATTTTACGATGTTAGGCGATGGCAGGGCTGTACTTCTTGGTGAACAGATTACTCCCGAAAATAAACGGGTGGATATTCAGCTCAAGGGGCCAGGAAGAACGCCATTTTCTCGAGGCGGTGATGGTCGAGCAGCGCTCGGACCAATGTTGCGAGAATATATTATTAGCGAAGCCATGCATGCGCTTGGTATTCCTACGACCCGTAGTCTCGCTGTCGTAACAACAGGTGAACCTGTATACCGTGAAACAGTCCTGCCAGGCGCCATACTAACTCGTGTAGCTGCCAGTCATATTCGTGTCGGTACGTTTCAATATGCGGCAAGATTTGGTACTGTGGAGGATTTACGAGCTTTAGCAGACTATACGATTAGCCGACATTATCCTGATATTAAAGATGATGAGAATAAGTATCTTTCATTTTTAAAGGAAGTGATTAAGCGTCAGGCGGCACTTATTGCAAAATGGCAGCTGGTAGGCTTTATTCACGGGGTGATGAATACCGATAACATGACCATTAGCGGTGAAACAATCGATTATGGTCCATGCGCTTTTATGGATGAATATAGTCCGGCTACCGTATTCAGTTCCATTGATCGGGAAGGAAGATACGCTTATGGCAATCAACCGTATATTGCTGTATGGAATCTGGCACGATTGGCTGAGTCGCTATTGGCGCTTATAAATGAAAACCAAGATGAAGCTGTGAGGCTCGCTGAAGAAGCTCTTTCAGGTTATGGTGCATTATTCGAAGGAAGATGGCTTGAAGGAATGAGAGCAAAGCTAGGTATCTTCAATGAAGAGGAACAAGATGAGTCACTAGTGAAAGAACTACTTCAGTTGATGGAAAAGCACCGGGCAGATTTCACCAATACCTTCCTTGCATTAACCTTTGATACACAGAAGGATACAGCTCTGTTTGTGGATCCAGAATTTACTCAATGGCATGAGAAGTGGCAGTCTAGATTAGGCAAGCAACAGGAATCGAATGAATTATCACATGAGTTAATGCGAAAAAGCAATCCATCGGTCATTCCTCGAAATCATCGGGTAGAAGAAGCTTTAGAAGCTGCGGTGGAACAGGGAGATTTTAGTATATTGGATAAGCTTATTCAAGTGATATCAAAACCCTACGCTCATTCTCCTGAGCAGGAAGAATACTGCACACTGCCTGTACCGACAGGTCGTTCGTATCAAACGTTTTGCGGCACCTGATAGCAGACATGTTGTGTTTGTTAATAAAGTACAAAAAATGCTACTTCGCAAGTTCAGAAGTAGCATTATTTATGTCTTATACGCTATTTTATTGAAGCTTAGCAGAAAGGGATTTTAAAAAGCTGATACCCGATAATTTAAGTGTGAGTTTTTCCTTGTTACAGATAATTTTATGTACATAGATGGATAGATTATCGACCTTTAATTCCGTAAACTGATCAGTTGTTTTGGGCTTTCCGGGAACTGCCACTACTTCCTGAACACCAGGAGCACAACAAGTTTTTGTTTCTAGAATTTTTACAGTTAGTTGATTTCCTTTTGCTTTTATCCATTTTTTTGATTCATTATCTATTTCAACATACATACAATAATCCTCCCCAGGAACAGTATATTTTTATTATACTTGTAAACCGAACACATTGTACAAGTTCCGCATATAATGTCAAAAAAAGGAGTTAATGGAATGACTATTCTTTCTTTTATTCTTACTGTTATTGTTGCGATGGTAATTGGTGTTGTGGGAAGCAAGTTATCACCTTTCGATATGCCGGGGGGATGGGCTGGAGCTATTGTTGCAGGGTTCGTGGGAGCATGGGTTGGTCCATATTTATTAGGGGCATGGGGACCTATGATTCTTGGATTCTCGTTAGTCCCATCGATAATAGGGGCTATAATTGTTGTCATTGTAGCTGGTATTATTGCTAAACTGTTTGATTAACTTGTCGCGATAAGCCTTTATCTAAAAAAATAGGGTTCCCTTCTATGGGTAACCCTATTTTTTATATCCCTTTTATGTACTTGATAGTAAATTTTATTTCAATAGAGCTAATGACAGACTGAATCATTCCACAATTTTTAATGACTAAGTCAGCAATTTTTTCTGCAAGCTGAGGGGTTAGTGGCTCATCGGATTGAACGTAGGCAGTAAAGGAAAGCTGTTCAATTCGATTTGCATGATCTGGGTTTCTTACTGCAGAGACTTCCATCTCTAATTTTTGAAAAGGATATTTCCTTTTTGTTAAGATGTTTCGAAGGATGGTGCCGCTGCATCCCACTATAGAAGAGACAAAAAGTTCAAACGGTCGATAGCCTTTATTTTCAGAAGGTGAAATAGTGATTGGATCGAAGCCTAAATTTCCTATAATGTGGTCGTTTTCAATGATATATTTCATATAAATCACTCCTTTCAATAAAATAATGCAGGTGAATTATTAAGGAATGATTAAGAAACGCTATCCCGTTCATTTTTGGAAATGAATTCTGTTATAAGCTCAACTATTCTAGAAATTCTTCGTGACTCTTCTAGTAAGGAACCGAATAATTCTGGATTTCCCTCAATTACTTCATTTTGTAGAGCTTCTAAATAACCATTAATATTCGTCAGGGGTGTCCGCAGCTCATGAGCGATATTTCGAAGCATTTCCTCTTGGAACATTTCCGATTTTTTATTGTGCCACAAACTTATACCCCATTCCTCTTATGGTTTGAATATAATCCTTGGGTGTCTTTTTCTTGATTTTTCCCCTTAAATTCCAGATATGAACATCAATAGTTCTGTCAGTAACAGCTTTTTCATTATTTTCATAAATATAGGTAAGGATTTGTTCTCTAGATAATACCTGGTTTGGATGCTGCATGAAGGTATGAAGTAATTTAAATTCAAAATGAGTTAATTCAAGCTGCTCTCCATCGATCCAAGCTTCTCCTTTTGCGGGTTTAATCGTAAAGCCTGTAAAGCTTGCTTTCCACAACGACTGGCAGTTCTTCTTAGTACAGCTTCAATTCGTACCATTAATTCGGCGGGGCTAAAGGGTTTGACTACATAATCATCTGCCCCTAAATGAAATCCTTTGATACGGTCTTTTTCTGAAGCCTTTGCTGTAAGCATAATGATGGGCATCATACTTTTTAAATCCTCTCTAACCCATCTACAGATTTCCTCGCCGCTGATTCCTGGCAGCATGAGATCAAGAATTAATATACAAGGGTCCAGTTCCTCAATTTTTCCCTTCGCTTCTACCCCATTTACCGCTTCGGTTACTTCGTATCCATCTTTTTTTAAGTGGATTTTGACAAGATTCCGGATTTTCGGATCATCTTCCACAATTAAAACTGACTTGCCAATAAGGTTTTTTTGATTCAAGATTCCACCACCCTCTATTATTAAATTTTAATGGTGAGAAAAAGATAATACTTCTGCAGCTAATGTTAAGAATATCCCGATAACATTCATATCAATCACTCCTAATTAGATTATAGTAGTAGTCCTTTGTTAAAGTTTGATTAAGAATCTTTTTTCAATGATAAAATGGGAAATATACAAGAGTGAAAGGGGAATGAGCGATGAATCAGTGGAATAATCGATTTGCAGCAGAGCACTATGTTTATGGAACAGAACCAAATGTCTTTCTAAATGAAATGCAGAAGAGACTAAAGTTATCTGGTGAGGTGCTAACCATTGCCGAAGGGGAAGGACGTAATGCTGTATTTCTAGCTGAACAAGGAATGAATGTGACCGCGTGGGATTATGCAGAATCTGGATTAACCAAAATAAAAAAGCTTGCTGAAGAACGAGGGGACACCGTTCAAACTGAATTGGTTGACCTAAATGAAGCAAGATGGACTCAAAACCAATGGGATGAAGTGGTTTGTGTTTTTGGGCATTTTCCAGTTGAGTTACAAAAGAAAACCCTTCAAGGAATAAAAGGAGCGGTTAAGCCTGGAGGCTATTTCATTACGGAAGTATATTCTCGATATCAACTTCCATATAACAGTGGTGGTCCAAAAGATTTAGGCTTTTTATATACCCCCGAAGAATTTTTGCAGACCTTTAATGATTGGCGGATTGTTCACTTTTTCATGGGTGAAGTAGAACGTCATGAAGGTGACTTTCATAATGGCTTGTCACATGTTATTCAGTTTCTGGGACAGAAACTGTGAAAAAAGTTTGACAGGATATTATGCTACATACTTCATGAGTTGCGTTTTGGATAGTTTTGTATGGAAAATAACGGTATAATTTAATTGAGGAATTTGTTAATTATGTAACTAACGTATTCAAGAAACGGTTGAGGTGAGGAGAGGGGGGATAAAGGATGGAATCTGTATTTGATAAGGAGATAGAAAACTTCTTTTCTAATCAAGAACATCTTATCTCATTGTTCCAAGCGGTGAATCAAATGATCCAATCGATTGCACCTTTACCATTTGATGTGAACAAATCCCAAATCTCATTCGGAACCAAACCAAAGTTTGCTTGGGTATGGCAGCACAAGCCATGGCTCAATAAACGTCCAGAAAATGCGATTGTTGTTACTTTTTGCGTAGGACGATATATTGAACACGACCAAATTGTTGAAGCGACAGAACCTTATCCTGGACGCTGGATTCATCATTTGATGATTAGAGATGAGTCCGAACTTACTAGCGATGTGAATAAGTGGCTAGAAGAAGCGTATATATTTGCAAACCAAAGAGCTAGAAATTAGCTAAATAATTTTAATCAATAATTTAAAACGCCAACGTGTGCAGACTGCATACTTGTTGGCGTTTTTTTATTGCATAAGGATTCAAAGAGTTCACAAATTTGTCACTACTATTTTATAGATTATTTTTTATTAGGTATGTATTTCACTATAATGATTTTTTCTATAAAAAAGTTATACATGTTGATAACAATCAATATTGAACCATTTAAAGAATCAAACTTTTAGGTTTCTAATGAATGTGAAATAATAAGCAATTTCTTTTTCTTTTTAGGTGTGTTTTTTATAGTGATTCAGTTCACTTTATTGATAATTATTCCCATTTATGCTGTAGATATCAAAATCATAAGGGGGATGATTTGGGATGGGTGCTACGAAGAGTTACAAGAAAAATAAGCAAAGTGAACATCAAGAGGAACCTTTAAAAGGAACATGGATTTCGGTTGGAGTGGTAGGAGTAGTAATCCTTTTCACGTATTTAGTTTTGTATGGATTATTCATGTCTAGGGTATAGGGGGAAATGAGATGAAGATGAACCTTGATGAGAAAATTTGGTTGACCTTAAGTTTTGGGATGATCATGGTGTTCATGTTAATAACTGGTTATCAAGCCTTTGCCTTTGACTTGGAGCCGCCAAGTAACAAAGAAATCATTGATCCACAAAAAGTAGATCAAACAGCACCGTTTGATAAGCCAGGAATTAATAAGATTGGTGAACATGAATATGAAGTAGTTATGACATTACAAGCATTCAGTTTCAACCCGGGCAATATAGAAGTACCAGCTGGCTCAACTGTCCATTTTACCTTAACCTCAAAAGATGTTGTTCACGGTTTTGAGGTGGCTGGAACAAATCTAAATGCAATGGTGGTACCTGGACACATACAAAAAATTACTCAAAAGTTTGATAACCCTGGAACCTATCTAGTGTTATGTAATGAATATTGTGGGGCTGGCCATCAAGTAATGAGTACAACGATTACGGTAAAATAAAAGGGGGGAAGCAATGTGAAAACAGCAAATTCACCTACATTTAAAGATAGAGCAGAAAATGCGATGGGAATAACTAAAGAGGATGCTAGATTAACGAAATCATATATATTTGTAGCATTTACAGCATTACTTCTTGGTGGAATGTTAGGACTCTTACAAGGTTTAAACCGTGCAGGATTATTAGAACTGCCAACATGGCTTAATTATTATCAAGTTCTAACGGCACATGGTTTATTATTGGTTGTTGTACTAACCGCATTTTTTACAATTGGTTATTTTTATGCTGGACTTTCCCATACATTGGGGGGGCTGCTTCCAAAGGTAAGAAAGTTGGCTTGGGTTGGATTCGGAATGAAGATGGTTGGATTTGTATTAGCCGTCATTCCTATCTTAATGAATGAAGCATCTGTTATGTATACGTTCTATCCGCCAATGGCAGCCAACCCAATGTTTTATATAGGCTTGGTATTTATAGCGTTGGGGGTTTGGATGTGCTGTATTGGAGCATTTATCAATGTGGCTAAATGGAGAAAAAACCATAAAGGACAGCATGTTCCGATTCTTGCTTACTTTGCAACAGGGGTGTTTGTCCTATTGTTTTTTGCCCTTATCCCTGTCGCCATTGAAGTTTTAACGATTATTCCTTGGGCATTTGGCTGGGTTGAAACGATTAATGTTATGGTAGCCCGTACCTTATTCTGGGCTTTTGGTCATACGTTGGTTAATATTTGGTATTTAACTGCCACATCTGCCTGGTATGTTATTGTACCAAAAATTATAGGTGGGAAACGTTGGAGTGATACCTTAACACGCGTCGTTATTATTGCATTAGTTATTATGAATATAACTGGTGGCTTCCATCACCAAATTGTGGACCCCGGCATTTCACCTTCAGTTAAATTCATGCACGTGTTTATGAGTTTAGCTATCGGATTTCCTTCATTAATGACTGCCTTTGCCTTGTTTGCGGTGTTTGAACGGACTGCGAGGAAGCAGGGAGGAAAAGGATTAATTGGATGGTATAAAAAAATGCCATGGGGCGATGTTCGTTTCCTTGCACCCTTTATTGCCATGGTTGCTTTTATTCCAGCTGGCGCAGGTGGAATAGCTCAAAGTACCAATCAAATAGACCAAGTGGTTCATAATACGATGTGGATTGTTGGCCACTTCCATTTAACCCTGGGGATGTCTGTTGTGATGACATTCTTTGGTATAAGTTATTGGTTAGTTCCGTATATTTCGAAACGGGTGTTAACCCCACAAATTAATAGATTAGGTGTAATTCAAACTTGGATATGGACTGTCGGTATGATTTTTATGTCAGGGGCAATGCATTGGGTTGGACTGCTAGGTTCGCCGCGGAGGACTTCCTATACAACATATGGTGATAATGCTACTGCTTTAAGCTGGGATCCTTATTTAATGTTTTTAGCAATTGGAGGAACATTGTTAGTCATCGGTGTTGTTCTTCAAGTATATGCGGTATTTAATCTGATGTTCTTCGCACCAAAAGGTGAAACGGAATTTCCAATTGCAGAGGAAGAGGATGGCGTAGCCAAAACACCCTATTGGACGGAGCGTTGGGGACTTTGGATTGTACTAATGCTATTAGTAGTTGCAATGGCGTACGTCATACCATTAACCGAATTTATCGTCAATGCACCGCCTGGCTCACCGCCGTATAAGACTTGGTAAGTAAATATTTTAAAAAGGAGATAGCTCGGAGGGGAGGGCTATCTCCTTATGCTTAAGATTAGTTGAATGGAAAAATAGATCGTGGGAAGTGATCACTGTGATCAAAAATAAACACAATATATTTGCGTGTGTGCTAGTTATCATATTTGGATTTACGTTGTTCTATTTAGGAACGGATGGATTTCGGGCGTTTACCTCTGAAACGGCTAGAGTGAATCGGCTAATAGATGTTAAACCTAGATTTCCCGATGTAACTTTTGAGGATAGCAAAGGTCGGGAGTACTCTATTTCTGAATTTAAGGGCAAATATGTGTTTATTACCTTTCTTTATACCTCCTGTACGACAGTTTGCCCACAGTTAGAAATGAACATGTCTAAGGTTTATGAAAAGATACCAAGCAAATATATGGGCAAAGAGATTGTTTTTTTAAGTATTAGTTTTGATCCTACCAGAGATGACCCAACCACATTAGAAAAATACCGTGGTTATTTTAATAGTGATGGAGAAACCTGGAGGATGGCGAGAATTAAAAATCCTGCTGAGTTAAATGCTTTATTAAAAGCTTTTGGTGTTATTGTTATTCCGGATGCAAATGGTAATTTTGCTCATAACTCTGCCTTTTATTTGGTTGATAAAAAAGGCAGTCTGGTTGATGTACTCGACTATAAAAAAATTGATCAAGCCGCAAAAAAGCTGATTGATATTTTGGATAAGGAGGCGGGTAAGGAATCATGAAGCAATCATTATATGGAGTACTGTTATGCCTTTTCCTCTTCCTTCCTCCTGTTTCAAATCTTATGGAATCTGTAATGATCATTCACATGCATATGCAAATGCCGTTGTTGATTTTTTCTGGATTTCTCATGGCCCGCTTTTTCCAACTACGGTTTCCTTCATTCTTTTCAAAATGGAACAGTGAAGGGATTCCTGGGATATTATTATTTGTTATTATAACGCTTTTTTGGACGCTTCCGAGGTCAATGGATGATGCATTAACGATGCAGAGTATGGAAGTGTTTAAATTTATTAGTTTGCCATTTCTAGCTGGTATATCTCTCCGAGACAGTTGGAATAAACTTAGACCCATTGTTAAGAAAGTTTTATTTTATTTTTTCACAATTCTATTTTTCGGTATAGGCTGGTTATATATTGATTCACCAGTTCAATTATGTAATAACTACCTAATTATTGAGCAGATTACTCTTGGCTGGGGATTTGTGACGACAGCAATCTGTTTGGTTATTTATTTGGTCTATATCACTTTTACAGATCCCACTAAATATGAATAAGGTTATCTTTTAATCAATAAATTGTTTGGGTAAAGCGGATAGGTGGGTAACAATTAGAGAAGGATAATGGTAAAAAAGGAGGTCTTCTCGTGGTTCAAAACTCAGATAACCGAAAGAATAAGGAAGAGAAGGACAAATTAGAACAGGTTCTTGAACATTCCATTGAGGTGGAAGAAGAGTTGATGAGGACGTACCTTATTACAGCAGAGCGAATTCACGATGATGATGAACTAAAGGAACGCCTCGAGAACTTTGCTGAAGGAAATGCCAAAAGGACAAAACAATTAATAGATGAATTAAATGAAACAAAAGAAACCTAGAAAGAAACCCGCCGAGTAGTGACGTTTTTTAGTCTTCGGCGGGTTTTGTTTTTTTGATGTTTTCTTTCATTCTTTTATATGTTTCATGGGCAAAATCCTTAAATGGTGTAGGTGGAAGAGGTTCGAAATGATCCACTGCCTGTTTTGCGGCATGAAGGGCTTCATCATCATGGCCTAATTCAAACAGGCAGAGGGCCTTGTAGCAATCCTTTACATATAGAAGTGACAAATCAAAAGGATGATGCACCCAAGATGGAATGGTCATTTTTTCAAGAAACGGTATAGCTTCTAGAAACCGGCTAAGGCTATATAGGGCCTTTCCCTTTTCAAGAAGAAACCATACTGCGTAAAAATCCGTTGTTTTTGGATTAGACAAATAGTAGTCAATGATTTCAAGTGAAGCATAATAGTCCTGTTTTTCCATTAGCGACATGACCTGGAACAAATCATAGAAAAGGATGGAGGGTGCATGATCTGCAAAGTCCCCATATTGTTTTAATTTCTTAAGATAATGCATCTTATTTTCTTCATCTTGGGTCATCATCGCATGGGCCACGGCAAGCCTGTACAAATCATCAATTCGATAAAAAATCCGATGCTCTTTTGAGAACTGAATGGCCTTTTCCATCACCTGCTTAGCGGCTTCAGAATCGCCAACTGCAAAGTAAAGAATGGCTTCTTGATAATCAAGGTCAGCACGAGTAATTGGGTCAACATACGCATGCGTTGCTTCGATTGCAGCACGTTCAGCTAAGAAAATCGTTAATGATTCGGTATACTCGTGTTTAACAAATTTCTCTGTCGAGTACAAAATCCCAATCCCTGCTCGTTTAGCAGTTAGATTCATCTCGTCATACATTTTCGCTGCACGATTACAATAGATCTGCCAGTCATTTAGTTGTTCATGATAAAGGCAGCGGCCATAAAGGTCTAATAATCGGGCAGCTTCATACCCACCATTTAATTTATCCATATAAGGATTGAGCGAGCTAATAAGCTGTTTATATTTGTCGGGACATTGTTCAACCTGGGAATTGTATAATTTCTCTGCAGTTTCTAAAAGTCCTCGCAGCTCGTGTCCGCTGATTTCTTCTAACAGCTCAGTTACCTCCACACCTAAACGCTTAGCAATATATGTCAGACTTTCCATGGAAGGTTTAGCTTTGTTGTTCTCAATAAGGCTAAGCATTCCTTTGGTTAGTTCTTCCCCCGCCAGTCCTTCAAGTGTCATTTTTTTCATTTTCCGAATTTCGCGGATCCGTTCTCCTAACATGTATAAAACACACCCTATTTAGTTGGTAGTTTAATTATATTAAACTTTTTCTTGAAATGGAAGTATTTGGTGTGATATGATTTGTTTAATTAAATTAAACTTTTTTGGAGTGTGAATCGTGTGAATGATGGCTTAAAGCTAAAAAAAGCAACCTATCATCTATGGACCTTCACAATAAGTAAACTTATTTCCTCCTTTGGTGCACAAGTATATTCTTTTGCTATAAGTTTTTATATTTTACAAGCAACTGGTTCGGCCACGAGTTTTGCTGCTAATCTTATCTGCAATATATTACCACGTACCCTCGCTGCCCCGTTCGCTGGATACCTTGCTGACCAATATTCAAGAAAAATAATTGTAGTTATATCACAAGTTGCAACAACCATTGCAGTTGGGGGATTACTGTTGGTTAGTTTCATCACCGACCTATCGTTAACGGCAATCTATATTACCTCCTGTATTTTATCCATCACTTCCATGTTTTCCGGGGTGACCTTTACTTCCTCCATATCTGGTCTTGTGGATGAAGCGAGAGTTCAAAGAGCGATGTCTTTAAACCAAATGTCCATTTCCTTTGCAGCCATTGCCAGCCCGGCAGTAGGCGGACTATTGTATGGTGCTGTATCAATGCAGACTTTTCTCATTATGTATATGATTGCTTCGTGTATTGCCGTTGTACTTGAATCGACAATGGATTTTAAGCTGTTCGCTAACCGAAAGGAAAAGGATAGCTCGGGGCAGAAGGAATCCATGTGGGTGAGTATTAAGGCAGGAATTAGCTATTTAAAACTTCAGCCAATTTTGGTTACGATTGTCTGGATTTCTTTAATGATCAACTTCCTTTTTGGAGCATTTGAGGTGGGCTATTCGTTCATTCTTATTGAAAAAATGAAAATGGTTTCCCAGCGTTTTGGATTTACACAAGGAGCATTTGCCGTTGGTATGCTGCTTCTATCCATTTATTTTTCTTTTAGAAAAGAAGTAAGGTACCCGCTGCTTGTTTCAAAGTGGGCCATTGTTGGTATGGGGGGTGTGATGGCGGCAGTTTCCTTTCCGTTATTAGTGGGCCTTTCGTCAACTTCCGTTTTTGGTTTTTACCTGGTCATCATGTTCGTCCTTGGAGCATTCATCATTATCGTCAATACACCGCTGCAAGTGATGCTGCAGAAAAAAATTGAAGATGATTTTAAAGGTCGTGTATTTTCTCTGCTTGAAACGATGGCGATGGCATTAATGCCATTAGGAATGGTATTGTACGGCTTTCTTTATGATATCTTTCCTGCACAATGGATCTTGCTTCTATCTGCTTTGTTATTCATTGGTGTGGTTTTGGTGCTTGCAAGACCATCTGTTATTAGGAAGGCACATCCGGAGATTGTTGAAACCAACTCCGAAAAGGGTCGAAAAGTTCCAACGACTGTCAGGATGTAATTGTACGGAATTTGTAATGATTCATCCGTCCGTTTAAAGAATCGTATGATATGGTGAAGGTAAGAAGTTTGCTTTAGTAAATCTAGAAAAGGGAGGTTTACTAACATGAAGGCAAGATTAATCGAGCCTAATAATGGTCCAGTTATTCAAAAGGAAAAAGAGATTGTTAAGGAGATGATTGAGCTTTATTGTAGAAAAAAGCATCATCGAGAGGCTTTATGTAAAGACTGTCAGGACCTAAAAAACTATGCCATGCTAAGACTCTCATTCTGCCGCTTTGGTGAAGAGAAAACGGCCTGCTCTAACTGTAAAATACACTGCTATAAATTAAGATACCGCGAAAAGATGAAAGCAGTCATGCGGTACTCTGGTAAGTGGATGATGCTTTACCATCCTATATATTCTGTGAAGCATCTATTGAATAAATAAAAAAGCGGCTGAGTGATCAGCCGCTTGTATTATTATTTTACGCCCTTCATGAACTCCTGAATCTTTGGAGATAACACTAAAAGGATGATACCAAGTAGGATGGATGCTCCACCGATGATTCCGAAGTAAGCCATTTCAGTATCTTCAGAGTAGAATTTAACCACTTGTGCATTGAGTGCTTGTGCAGCTGCACTAGATAAGAACCATAAGCTCATTGTTTGTGCAGAGAAAGCAGCAGGAGCTAGTTTTGTTGTAGCAGATAGTCCTACTGGTGATAGTAATAATTCACCGATAACACAGATTAAATAACTAAGAACAAGCCATAATGGGTTTACTAAAGAATCTGTACCGCCAAGATAGGATGGCAATAGAATTACTAGGAAAGAAACCCCAGAGAAAAGTAATGATAATGAGAATTTTTGCGGTATTGTTGGTTGACGGTCGCCCAATTTAACCCAAATCCAAGCAAATAATGGTGCTAAAGTGATAATAAATAATGGGTTTAATGATTGGAACCAAGCTGGTTTAATATCAATTCCTGCAAAATGTAATTGTGTACGCGTATCTGCGTAGCTTGCAAGGATGGTAGAACCCTGTTCTTGAATCGCCCAGAACATTACAGATGCAATGAATAATGGAATGTATGCAATAACACGTGAACGTTCAACAGCCGTTGTTTTTGGGCTGCGATACATAACAATGAAATACATGGTTGGAATTAACACACCAAGAATAGTAACTAAATTGATAAAACCTGCAAATGTTAGGATGCCTTTTGGAATTAAAATAGCAAAAATAACTGCAAGAACAACGACACCTAAACCAATATAAGTAAAGACTTTTTTCTTTTCAGATGGTGACAATGGATTTGAAACCATTGTTCCAGCAAGGCCGAGATTTTTTTTCTTAGTAACAGTAAACATGATAAGTCCAAAGAACATACCAACTGCAGCAATACTAAAACCTAAGTGGAAGTTGCCAACAGAACCAACGATTAATGGGGATAAGAAAGCACCCGCGTTGATACCCATGTAGAAAATGGTGAATCCTGCGTCACGACGTTGGTCTTTCTCACTGTACAATTCACCAACAACAGTTGAAACGTTTGGTTTTAATAATCCGGTACCAAGTACGATTAATACCATGGATACAAAGAACATGGAGACACTGCCAGGAATAGCAAGTGCAATATGACCAAACATGATTAATATTCCACCGTAGAATACTGCTTTTGAAGTACCAAATATACGGTCAGCTAGCCATCCGCCAATAACACCAGACATGTAAACTAGTGATCCATAAATGGACATGATGGAAAGTGCGAGTGTTTTATCAATGCCCAATCCACCTTTGGAAACTGAATAATACATATAGAAAACAAGGATGGCCCTCATTCCATAGTAAGAGAAACGCTCCCAAAACTCCGTGAAGAAAAGGGTGAATAGACCTTTAGGATGTCCAACGAATCCAGTCTGAGGTACACTATCCACAATTTTCTGCCTATTTAAGTTTGACATGTTTTTACCTCCTTTATTATTATTTTATAATACTTTTTAGGGTTTTGAATTGTCAAAAACTTTTTTTGGAAATTAGATTATATACGTTTTAAAAAGCTTGATAATACTGAATTACTGCAATTTTTAAGAATAAAAGAAAGTTTTTTTGAAATAGTATATAAATTTTGATTAGATATACTTTTCTAACTAATAGTTTCGTAGTAGCGTTCGATTTAGGAGGAAATTGGTAATTCGTAAGGCTGGATAACAAAAAAAAAGCCCCGGTTTAAAAACCGAGGATAATAGATGAAATCAATTTAATTTAGCAGTGTATTTCTTATAGAAGAATCTATACTTTTTTGGTTTTCAAATTCTAACCATTTTTCGTCAATAACCACATATTTGCACGAACTGCTGTTTAAATAACTATAAATAATTTGCGCTTCATCGATTTCGTCTTTAGTAATTTCAATGGATGAATGATTTGAAAGACTCTTAAAATACGTAAAAATATTCGCTTTAATCTTCTCAACCAACTGCTCTGAATTCTCTTCCTCTATTTGATATTTTTCTCTAAAAATAACATTATTTCCTTTGATCAGAAAGAGTTTCAAGGCGGCATCTTCTATATATTCGATGAGAGCGATATTTTTATTCGCTTCAGTAAATTCAATCACCTTTTCTTTATAGATGAGCGATTGAATCGCATCTAATGTATCTCGGTATTTTGCTGCTATTTCAAAATCAAAGTTGTTTGAGGCATCTATCATTTTTTGCGTCAATTTTTGAAGGACTTCGGTATTCGTCCCTTGAAGAAAATCCACCATTTTTTTCAACCGTTCATTATATTGTTTACGTGAATCTTCATTAAAACATATACCGATACAAAGACCTAAGGAGTAGTTCAAGCAGGGCGTGCCCTTGTTTGGATTGCAACAGTCTATTTTTAGAAATTCTTTCATTCCTTGGAGTGCTTTTTCAACTATATGTTTACTTGGATAGGGACCGAAATAAAGACTGCCATCCTTCTCAATCGTGTTTGATAAATCAATAGCCCAATGGGTGTTTCTTTTGTGAAACCGGATATAAGTGTAGGAAGTGGGATTTTTCATTTTTTTATTAAATATCGGCTTGATTTCTTTAATCAGTTTACATTCCAACATAAATGCTTCGAATTCTGTATCGGTCAGGATCAATTGAAAATCATTGATGTTAGCCTTCAACTTCTTTATTTTCTGAGAGTGTGCCTTAGTGTTTTGAAAGTATGATCGTACTCGATTCTTAAGGTTTTTGGCTTTCCCCACATAAATGACCCTATCAGAGGAATCCTTCATTAGATAAACCCCAGGGGAGGAGGGGAGATCCTTTACCTTTTTTTTAAGCACCACAGGAATCGCCTCTTTGAAAGACTTTTCTCTCATTCTACCATACAAATAAGTGGGGATCAGTAACCAGTCGGGCGACTAGTATCCGTAAAAGAACAAAAAAAGATGGAACGGGAACTAGTCCGGGCGACTAGTGCCCGTGAAGGAACGAAAAAGGGTGGAACGGGAACTAGTCCAGGCGACTAGTGCCCGTGAAGGAATAAAAAAGGCTTGAATGGTAACTATTCCCCGTGAAAGAACAAAAAAGGATGTCATAGTTACTGCGGATATCGTTTATAGAGAATGATCAGCAGGGCAAGCATCACAATATCTAACCGTGCATGAAATGCAAATGTTAAAAAGCCAGTGTGCAAGAGTGGAAATTTAGTTAATAGTAGTGCAGCAATCATGATTGCTATTAAGGGGATTACGGCATGGTTAACTGCCTTATTTACCAATAGTAATACTCCGCACCCAATCTCAAGTAGGATAACGACTTTTAACAGGATGTGTGAATAAGGTAAACCTAAGTTAAGAAACCCATTGGCTAGTTCAGTGTTAACTAATTTCATAACTCCTGAGATTATAAATACATATGCAACAGAATAGCGGATTAGCTTCGTGGTCGATAAAGAAGTGTACATGTCCATCCTCCTTTACTAAAACTGTATGATTAAAGGAGGACAAACATCACAAAAAGAAACAGATAGGACGCAAAAAAAAGTCCCTTTAAGGGACCTTATTGTGGGGAATTAATCTACTATTGAAATTACCGGTGGTTTATCCAAGAATCTCATCAGGTTTAAAACGTCACCTTGAACTTCCTGTCCTTCAGGGGATAATAAGGCTTGACTTAATTCAGTGGGATTATCAAAATGAAGCTCTGCAAAGAGGTATAAAGGTTCAGTCGTGTTTTGAGCTTGTAAAACACGATGAACTTCAGCACCTTTAAGATGGGGAAGTTTTTGTACTAGTGGAATATGTACATTGTAATAATATTGTTCAAATCCTTCCTGATCCTTAGGTTGATTATAAATAACGTAAAGTTTAGCCATCAAATCGCTCCTTTTATTATGGGGATTTTTACCTAACACTATTATAAAAGGAGAAAAGGACTATTATTATCAAAACTAGTCGACAATTTTTTTGGTGAAACATTCCCTTGTCAGTGTGTGCCCGAAGTGGTAGATGAAAAGGGAAGAGGGTAACGTAGAAGAGGTCTACGTTACCGAAGTGGTAGGTGAAAAGGGAAACGGGTAACATAGAAGCAGTCTACGTGCCCGAGATGTTACAGGAAAAGAGGAACGGGTAGCATAGTGGAGCTTGATTAGTGTAGAACCCATACAAAAAAATAGGCAAACTAGTGATTGACATTAACGCTGCGTAAAGGTGTATCGTTTAGTTATAGGAGGTGAACGAATGGAGTATACAGTGCAAAAGCTGGCACAATTGGCGGGTGTCAGCACCAGAGCCCTTCGGTACTATGATGAAATTGGAATTCTTAAGCCGGCAAGAATAAATTCATCAGGCTATCGAATTTACGGCCAAGCAGAAGTGGACCGCCTGCAGCAAATCATGTTTTATCGAGAACTAGATATCAGCCTAGAAAGCATAAAGGAAATTATAACTGCCCCTGATTTTGATGGTGCCGCTGCACTTAGAGAACATCGTAAAAAACTCCTTGAGAGAAAAGAACAATTAGATCACTTAATTGCCAATGTAGATAAAACAATTGCATTAACAGAAGGGAGAAGAATAGAGATGTCTAATAAAGAAAAATTTGAAGGCTTTAAGAAAAAAATGATCGAAGACAACGAGAAAAAGTACGGAAAGGAAATCCGTACAAAGTACGGAAATGACACGGTAGACCAATCCAATGCGAAACTTCAGAACATGACGGAAGAACAATATGACCATGCTACAAAGTTAGCAGAAGAAGTTACAATAACCTTAGCAGAGGCGTTCAAAACGGGTGATCCCGCAGGTGAACTTGCTCAAAAAGCGGCCGACCTTCACAAGCAGTGGTTAGGTTATTATTGGAATGAATATAGCAAGGAGGCACATGCCGGCCTCGCCCAAATGTACGTAGATGATGAGCGATTTACCGCTTATTATGATAAAGAACAGCCTGGTACGGCAGAATTTTTAAGAGATGCCATTCACATCTACACAGGTTTGAAAAAATAAGATAACTAAGACCCTGTTACTAGACTTGCCGCCAGTACAGGGTTTTTTTATGGGAATGTTGAGAATGTTATTTCGTAAAAATGTCATTGTCCTTAGCGAGTGGGAACGTTTATAATTAAGTTGAATTTTTAGAATAATTTAACAAAAAAGGAGTGAATTAACTATGAACATCGCTTCCCAAGGCACAGAGAAAAGAGGAGAAAATACCTATACATTTGATGCATTTGTTGAAAAGCGCAACAACCTAGATTGGTATCGGGATGAGCCATTTTTACAAAAGGCAGTGAAACATTTTACTGCGAGTCGGTATGAACAAGTCCATAAAAAGATTATGGGTTTTTCACCTACAGTCTCAAATGAATGGAATCGTCTAGCTGAGCGAACTGCGAGACCTGAGGTACGTCCATTTATGCTCCACTTTGATGCATTTAACCATCGAATTGACCGGGTTGTCCGTCCGATGGAAGTTCACAAACTTGAACAAGGTGTTTTCGGTGAAGGGTTATTTTCTAGTCAAATGGAGCCATGGGAGAGCTTTGTGAAGCGAATGTTAATTCACCAATTAGGAGAAGCTGGAGTAACCTGTCCAATGACATGTACACATGGACTCATTGCGCTTCTCGATCAATTTCCAAATGAAGAATATCCCGAACTTCAAGATATATTACAGCATTCAAAAGAAGGAATAAGCGGAGAGTTTGCTATTGGGGCACAATTTATGTCAGAAATTCAAGGTGGTTCTGACTTACCAGCTAATCTTCTTGAGGCCGTTCCGGAGGGAAAGAATTTCCGCTTATATGGAAATAAATTCTTCTGTTCGGTAGCCCATGCTGATTATTCTGTTGTAACAGCAAAAGTAACGGGTACTAATAAAGTTTCGACCTTTATTGTCCCGTCCTGGCTACCGGGGGACAAAGAAAAGGAAAAGAGAAATGGCTATCAAATTAATCGAATAAAATGGAAAATGGGCACGTCTGAAGTACCAACAGGTGAAATTCAATACAATGGTGCACTTGCCTATCCAATTGGTCCTTTAGATAAAGGCGTGGCAGTGGCAGTAGGAATTGTGCTTACCTTGTCCCGTTTGGAAATTGGGATTGCTTGTGCTGGGTTTATGCTTCGTGCATCTAGAGAAGCAAAGCTATACAGTGATTTTAGGACGGTTTTTGGAAAAAAAGTGAAAGATTATCCGCTGGCTGCGAGCAAATTAAAACGGATCGAAAATGCAGCCGAGCGTACCACAGCGGGGGCATTTAAAGTATATGATTTGTTCTTGAAACTAGAGCAGCCACTAAACCCAGGAATAAAATCGAATCATCCGTTGGCAGTCCAAAAACAGCTATTCAATCTACGGGAACTGATTTTATTGCAAAAAATGTGTGTGACTAATGAAGGAGCCGAAGTATTAAGAGAGGCCATTTCCGTTTTCGCTGGGCATGGAGTAATGGAAGAGTTCTCCTCGCTACCACGCATTTTCCGAGATGTAGTTGTTAATGAGCAATGGGAAGGTCCGCGTAATTTATTGTTAACACAAGTATACCGTGATGTTCAGAGAGTATCAGAGTGGTATGCTCCCGCTGATTTTGTGGAAAGTGTATTGGAAGGGGCATCTAGAGAAACGATTAAACAGTTCACCGAACAATTAGAAGATTTACTGCAAAGGCCTGTGTTAGGAGAGGTAAGCGAAGCGGCAATCGAAGCAGCTGAAGAATGGGATTCATATTGTGATTCCTTCTTCAAAACCTATCAAAGAATAGCATTAACAGAAATGAAATAATAGTTTACCTTCTTATGGGTGCCTGACCCCCGGTGCGTTAATACGTTAGCGTGCCGCGGTGTTAGGCACTTTTTTAAATTTTTTTTACTTTATTGACAAATTTCGATGGTAACTCTAAAGTAATATATGTCATAATAGTTTTAAAATTTTATAAATTTTAATATTTCAGAAGAATGTTTAGGATTACGAAATAAATAGTCAAAGTAGGTGTATATGTGGACAAAGATCCTATTCTTCGCATAAAGGATTTAAAGGTGTCTTTTCAATCAGGGAAGAAGTTTGTCCCAGCTGTGGATGGTATTAGTTTTGATTTAAGGGATGGAGAAATCCTAGGGATCGTAGGGGAATCAGGAAGTGGGAAAAGTGTAACGTCCTTAGCTACGATGGGCCTAATTCCTTCTCCTCCAGGAAAAATCGAGAATGGAGAAATTATTTTTGAAGGAAGAGACCTGAAAAACATTTCGGAAAAAGAGTGGCGGAAGATCCGCGGAAATCAAATATCAATGATTTTCCAAGAACCCATGACGTCATTAAATCCCTTATTTACAATAGGGAATCAACTAATGGAAGCCATCAAATTACATACTGACCTAACAAAGATCCAAATTAAGCAGCGCTGTATCGAACTACTTAAATTAGTCGGAATCCCACGGGCAGAAGGGATTCTTAAAGAATATCCACACCAGTTATCAGGAGGAATGAGACAAAGGGTTATGATTGCCATGGCTATGGCCTGTAATCCAAAGGTGCTCATTGCGGACGAGCCCACAACGGCTCTTGATGTAACTATTCAAGCCCAGATTCTCGCATTAATGAAGGATTTAAACCAAAAGACGAATACCTCTATCATATTAATTACTCATGATTTAGGTGTGGTAGCGGAAATCTGTGAACGAGTCATTGTTATGTATTCCGGTCAAATCGTCGAACAAGGTGATGTACGAACGATACTCAAAAATCCACAGCATCCTTACACTATTGGATTGCTAAAATCAGTTCCCGACTTAAGAGGGAAAAAGGAGCGGCTTTACAGTATTCCCGGAACAGTTCCTACACCAGGGTCTATTCACAAGGGATGCCGATTTGCCGCAAGATGTTCTGAGGTATTATCACAATGCTATGAAGAAACGCCACAATTATATAAAACGGAAAAAGACGGACATGAAGTACGCTGTTTCCTACATACATTGAAGGGGAGTGACAAACATGTCGGAGTTACTTCTTGAGGTAAACGGACTGAAAAAATACTTTCCAATTACAGGCGGCATTTTGGGAAGGAAGCAAGGAGAAGTCAAAGCGGTTGATGATGTTTCTTTTTATGTAAAAAAAGGAGAGACCTTAGGAATCGTAGGGGAAAGTGGTTGCGGAAAATCAACGACTGGCCGACTACTCATGCGCTTAATCGAAGCAAGTGATGGGAAGATCGTTTTTGAAGATAAAGAGATTACCAGCTTGTCAAAGTCTGAGTTAAGAAAAACACGAAGAGATATCCAAATGGTGTTCCAGGATCCCTATGCATCATTAAACCCAAGACATTCAATCGAGAAAATTCTTGAGGAGCCTTTGATTGTTCATGGAATAGGGACAAAAGAGGAACGCAAGAAGCAGGTTAGAGATATGCTCGAGGTGGTAGGTTTAAGCAGCTACCATGCGAAAAGATACCCGCATCAATTTAGCGGCGGACAGCGTCAGCGTATTGGGATTGCCAAGGCGTTAATGACAAAACCCAAGTTAATTATTGCAGATGAACCTGTATCTGCACTTGATGTATCGATTCAGGCTCAAGTTCTCAACCTGATGAAGGAGATTCAAAAGGAATTCCAACTTACCTACATATTTATCGCACATGATCTTGGGGTAGTTCGTCATATTAGTGATCGTGTGGGTGTCATGTATTTAGGAAGATTAATAGAGTTAGCAGAGAGTGAGGAGCTTTACGAGAATCCAAAGCATCCGTACACAAAAGCACTTCTTTCTGCAGTACCAATACCAGATCCTGATGTTAAGAAGAAAACGATATTAATAGAAGGGGAGCTGCCTAGTCCAGCTAATCCTCCTTCAGGCTGTGCCTTCCATACAAGATGCAAGGAATGTATGGACATTTGCAAAACTACTAGACCGCAGGAAACCATTCTCAATGGTCATTTTGTAGCCTGTCACTTATATAACCAGTGAATGGCTGCATTGATGATATAAAAACAAAGCATATAGGGGGTAAAAACACGTATGAAGAAAAAAACGTTTAAGCTGCTGTTAGTTTCTTTATTAGCCATCAGCATGTTCCTGGTTGGCTGTAACAGCAAAAGCAATAGTAATGAAAAAGATGGCAAAGAAACGAGTAAAGGAAAAGATACGTTAATCTATGCCCGTGGTGTAGATTCTACGTCACTTGATCCAATCACAACAACTGAAGGGGATACCTTCAAAGTAACAGAAAATATTTTTGATACGTTGTTAGATTACGGCGAACAAGATACAACAGTACACCCGAAGCTTGCAAAAAGCTGGGAGGTAAGTGCTGACGCATTAACATATACTTTCAAGCTACAAGAAGGAGTAAAGTTCCATGACGGCACTGATTTTAATGCTGATGCAGTTGTGTATAACTTTGATCGCTGGATGAATGGCGACGCTGATAAATTCCCTTACTATACCATGTTTGGCGGATACAAAGCGGACGAAGGTCACGTTATCAAAGAGGTTAAAGCGGTTGATGCCAATACGGTTCAATTTGTGCTGAAAAGACCTCAAGCCCCATTCTTAAAGAACTTGGCAATGTCACCATTCGGAATTGCCAGCCCAGCAGCTCTTAAGAAATACGGCGACGATTTCAGAAGCCATCCAGTTGGAACAGGTCCATTCAAATTTGTCGAGTGGAAACAAAATGACCGAATTACCCTTGAAAAGAATGCAGATTACTGGCAAAAGGGATTACCTAAGCTAAACAAAGTTATTTTCCGTGTCATTCCAGAAAACACAGCACGACTTAATGCCTTAGTAAATGGCGAAGTGGATATGATGGACGGCTTAAACAATTCTGATTCAAAAACGGTAACTGATAATCCTAATCTTCAATTAATCGAGCGTCCATCTATGAACGTAGGCTACTTAGGTTTTACATTAACTCGTAAACCATTTGACAACAAGCTTGTTCGTCAAGCTTTAAACCATGCAATTGATAAGAAATCAATCATTAAAGCATTCTACGACGGCCAAGCGATTCCGGCAAAGAACCCAATGCCACCTTCAGTTGAAGGCTATAATGATGCTGTAGAAGAATATCCATATGACTTAGAAAAGGCAAAAGCATTATTAAAAGAAGCTGGATACCCAGATGGATTTGAAATGGATCTATGGGCAATGCCGGTTGCACGTCTCTACATGCCTGAAGCACAAAAGGTTGCTGAGGTTATTCAAGAAAGCTTTAGCAAAATTGGCGTAAAAGCCAAGATCCAATCTGTTGACTGGGCTACTTATTTAGACAAAGCAGCAAAAGGTGAATTTGACTCTTATATGCTTGGTTGGACAGGTGACAATGGTGACCCTGATAACTTCTTATACACATTGTTAGATAAGGACAGCATTGGAGCAAATAACTATTCATTCTATAAGAATGACCAATTACATGACATTTTAATAAAAGCACAGCAAGAAACTGATCAGGCAAAGCGTAACGATCTTTACAAGCAAGCTCAAGAAATTATCCATGAAGATGCTCCGTGGATACCGCTTGTTCACTCTAGACCACTGTCTGCAGCAAGTAAAGATGTTATCAATTATTTACCGCACCCAACAGGTTCTGAAGCTCTCGACAAAGTCGAATTTAAAAAATAAGCGGTAAAAAGGGGAGGGGATTTACCTCCCCTTTTATTACTCAAAAGTAAGATCCAGTATCTTTTTAAAAGGGGTGAGAAGGTTGTTTACTTATACGGTTCGTCGTGTTTTTTCATTAATTCCCGTATTATTTGGAATGACTCTCATTGTTTTTGCGATTATCCATGCGATTCCTGGTAATCCTGCACAGGTAATTCTTGGACAAAGGGCAACGAAAGAAGCGATTGCCACGCTAACAGAACAATTAGGATTAAACAGGCCTTGGTACATACAGTATGGAGATTATATTAATGCCCTCCTTCATGGGGATTTAGGAATTTCCCTTCGGACAAGGGGGCCTATTAATGCAGAGGTTTGGCCATATTTAGCAGCAACACTTGAATTAACAATAGTCGCTATGCTTATTGCCATTATCATTGGTGTAAATGCCGGAATTATCAGTGCGTGGTTTTCAAGATCATGGTTCGATTATGGTGCGATGGTATTTGCTCTGGTCGGCGTTTCGATGCCAATATTTTGGCTAGGTTTAATGCTTCAATGGGCATTTGCTATTGATTTAGGATGGCTTCCAACTACAGGTAGGGAGGATGCCAGGGACCCTGTTTCAGCGATAACGAATATTTATTTGCTTGATACAATCATGCAAGGAAGATTTGATCAATTCGTTGTTGTTCTCAAGCACATTATTTTGCCAGCTTCGGCCCTTGCAACAATCCCTATGGCAATTATTGCAAGGATGACCCGTGCAACGATGCTTGAGGTGATGAAATCAGATTATATCCGGACAGCAAGAGCAAAGGGAGTAAGCATGTTTTGGGTGGTTTATAAGCACTCGTTAAAGAATGCGGTTATTCCTGTGCTTACCATTATCGGCTTGCAAACAGGGCTGCTTTTAGGAGGAGCAATTCTGACGGAGACCATCTTCGGATGGCCGGGAATAGGCAGATATTTATATGATGCGATCGCCTATCGTGACTATCCTGTTATCCAGTCAGGGATTTTAATTATCGCGGCAATCTTTGTACTCATTAATTTAATCGTGGATCTATTGTATGTATTTGTGGATCCAAGAATTAAATATACGAAATAGAGGAGGGATGAGTAGTGGCAGAACTTGCAAAAAGCGCATCAGATTTATCTGTGAAAGCTGTTGAAGAAAAGCTGACACCTCCCTGGAAGGAAGCCTTACAGTCTTTTGGAAAAAATAAATTAGCGGTTGCTGGTTTAGGAATAGTTGTCTTCTTTATAATTATAGCTATTTTGGCTCCTGTCATTTCACCATATAGTTATAAGGAGCAGGTGTTGTCAGACCGAATGCTGGCACCTTCCAGTGAACATTGGTTTGGAACAGATGATTTTGGACGAGATATCTTTTCACGAATACTGTATGGTTCAAGAATATCCTTATGGGTAGGTTTTTTCTCTGTATTAGGATCTGTTGTATTTGGAACAATGCTAGGAATTGTAGCAGGCTATTATGGTCGCTGGGTTGATGCAATTATCTCTAGAATTTTTGATATCATGCTGGCGTTTCCTAGTATTCTATTAGCTATCGCGGTTGTTGCTATACTTGGGCCATCGTTGAAAAATGCCTTGATTGCGATTGCTGTTATTAATATTCCAAACTTTGGACGACTTGTTCGCTCAAAAGTACTAAGTGTGAAGCAAGAAGAGTATATTATGGCCGCAAGAGCAGTTGGAATGAGAGATACACGGATTCTCTTAAGTCATATTTTGCCAAATAGTATTTCTCCTGTAATCGTACAAGCCACACTTGCGATTGCTACCGCTATTATTGAGGCCGCTGCTCTTGGCTTCCTTGGAATGGGGGCACAGGCTCCAACACCTGAATGGGGGAAGATGCTGGCGGATTCGAAAAATTACATTACCCAGGCCCCATGGACCTTATTTTTTCCGGGTATCGCCATTATGCTAACGGTTCTTGGCTTTAACCTTATGGGCGATGGGTTAAGGGATATCCTAGATCCGAAAATGAAGAATTGATACAGGTTTATTTACAAGACTCCACATCGGGGTCTTTTTCTTTTGGTTTTACGCACCACTGTTAGTTTCTAAATTTTCAATTAAGCATTATAATGATGGAAAACATGCGGGGATGTCCAAAGGGGGAATCAAGGGTGAATAACACAGAGAGAAGTATTGTATTTATTGGGTTTATGGGTGTTGGAAAGACGACAATTGGAAAACTTGTGGCCAAAAAACTTAATCGTCCATTTATAGATATAGATGAAGAAATTGAAAAGGAATTTCAAATGCCAGTCTCACAATTTTTTAATCAAATTGGTGAAAAGGCTTTTAGACAAAGAGAGAAAAGTTTGATCTCGAATCTAGCTGAACAAGAGCAGAAAATCATTTCTGTTGGCGGGGGTGCTTTTTTACAGGAAGAAATCAGACAGGTATGTTTAACCTCATGTATTGTCATTTACCTTAATTTATCATTGGAAAACTGGAAAAATAGATTGGATTTTATTATTGAGAGCCGGCCTGTGTTACAAGGTAAATCAAAAGAGGAAATGGAAGATTTATTTTATACAAGACAAGCAATCTATTCACAGCATCATTTGAAAATAGAAACAGATAACAAAGCTCCAAATGAAATTGCTGACCAAATAATTGAAACACTAGTAACGAATTTCGGTGTAAAGAAAAGGTGAAGAAGATGACACGAAAAACAATTACTGTTAAAGGGATTACGATTGGAGAAGGGCAGCCCAAAATATGCGTTTCAATGATGGGAAGTTCATTGTCACAGTTATTGGAGGAAGCCGAGCATGTCAAAACTCTCGGAGCGGACGTGGTGGAATGGCGTGTTGATTTTTTTGAACAGGTCGAACAAATTAATGCTGTGAAAGAGGCATTAAGGGAAATTCGTACGGTTTTATCTGAGATCCCCCTGATTTTCACGTTTAGAAGTGCAAAAGAGGGTGGCGAAAAGGAAATCAGTACAGCCTATTACTTTGAGCTAAACCAATACATAGTAGAAACAGGATTAGTAGACCTGATTGATATGGAATTGTTCAATGATGAGGAAGCTGTCAAAACTTTCATTGAAGTAGCACATAGGCGAGGAGTCTATGTAATCATCTCTAACCATGACTTTCATCAAACCCCTCCAAAGGAAGAAATTATTTCTCGTTTGTGTAAAGCACAGGAATTAGGGGGGGATATCCCAAAAATTGCAGTGATGCCGACCAGTTCAACCGATGTGCTGACACTCCTAGATGCCACTAGTACAATGAATGAACAATTTGCTGATCGGCCATTTATTACGATGTCGATGGCAGGCAAGGGGGTTATCAGTCGATTGGCAGGAGAGGTATTTGGCTCAGCCCTAACGTTTGGTGCGGCTAAGACAGCCTCTGCACCAGGACAGGTACCCGTCAAGGAATTACGCGACGTTTTAAACTTGTTACATACTAACTTATAAAAATCAAAATTTGCGATGAAGAATGTTGTCCTTTCTTTATTCTAGAAAAAGCCAGTATAATCAAGAATAGGAGTTGAGACAAAATGAATAAAAAAGATATCGCTAATATCCGAAAGCAATTTAAATTAGACAATTACAACCTTCAAATTCGAGAAATATTTAATGTGTATGTCCAAAAGGAATCAGGCGAGATTTATCACCAAGTCAGTCAGCCGTTTCCAATGTTAGAACAGGAAACACAGGAATTGTTTTTAGCCAACTTTAAAAAAGTATTAACAGGTCAACTTGATGCTAAACTGTTTGAACTGAAATTTATGCGGGATGTAGAAGACAGCACCCAAATGTTCCTTTACGAAGGTTTACAACAAGAAACAACGGAAGACTGGAAAGAATACATGTTAGAAATCGTTGTGAAAATGTTTGCTAACACGGTTTATGAATTTGATACCGTTGTGACGTTTATCCGGGGAGAATATCGAAAACCGACCCGAAAACGGAACGCGGAATCTGAAGAAGGCGGGGATGACCAGGTCTATTCCAACGGGTTTATTCTATGCAGTCTCAATAAAACGGATGTGCCGAAAAAAGCCCTGATGTTTGATTATATTGAGAAGGAATACAAATCCTACAACGTCTTTGATCCCATTATTAATTTAGATTCTCCCTTATCAGGCTTCCTTTTCCCGGCTTTAAATGATAATGCAGCGGATGTAAACCGTATTCTCTACTGTGCAGGGAAAGCAAATCAACCAGATTTCGAATTTATGGAAGAAGTGCTTAATTGTGAAGAGATTATAACTGCACAGGAGGACAAGGACTGCTTCGATTTCATCTTAAAAGAAGTGATAGGGGACGAAGTAGATTCCCGCGTGATTTCCAATGTGTATGAGGAAATCGATAAGCTGGTTCAGGAGAATCAAGAAAATGAAGAAAGTGAAATTCCTACGTTGGATTCTCGGGATATTGAACGCATTTTAACGGTAAGCGGCGTTGAAAATGTTGAGACGGCCAAAGTGGAACATGCCCTTAAGGCAATCGTAGATGATGAAAAACATGAATTTAAAGCCAGCAGCTTAGTACCGAAAACCGTCAAAATCGAGACCAAGGTTGCCAATCTAACAATCAACCCAAAAGATCTGAAGTATGTAAAATACATTACGTTCCAAGGTAAACGATGTTTATTGTTGGAAATAGATGAAGACGTGGTCGTGGAGGGATTCCGACTTGAAGAGTCAGAGACATACTAGTGGGTTCTAGGCTTTGAAGGAAAGCAGGATGATTCCTGCTTTTTTTTGTGAGCTTATCGGGTTGGAAGTTGGTTTCCAGTTTTTGTAGAATTCCTCCTTTAATTTGTAGAATAAATTGAAATTTTGTAGAATTCCCTCTCGATTTTGTAGAATAAGTCTGGGAATCAGTCCTTTTGAGATGGAATTGGGAATTAGTTTCCAATTTTTGTGGAATTCGATCTCGATTTTGTAGAATTAATTAAAATGTTGTAGAATTCCTCCCCAATTTTGTAGAATTCCTTCCTCAATCTATAGAACTTTCTTCTAAATCTTGTTATAAAACAAAAAATGCATGAAACCTACCATATATTCTCTCTATTTTTTCCGGACTACGCTTTCCCAAACGAAAGGATGGAGTGAACATGGCGCTTTTTTTATTTGGACGGTAATTTATAAATTATTTACTATACAAAGAGGACTAATCGAGTTAAAATAACAATAAACATATAATTCCAATAAGAAAGGTTGGTATTAAAATGTCAGAAGCTATTCGTTCAATTCCTCGTCCTCTTGTAAAGACAAATCAAGGGGTGATTGTTATAAGTGTTCTGTTAGCATGGTTCTCTGGTTTGGAGTGGTTTTTATTGATCCCTTTACTTTCAGGGTTAAGTGGACTTTTTTTAGGATTTAATCCGATTATGCAGCTAGGAAAACTATTTTTAAAGAAGGAGCCAAAGGCGTATATTCCTGAAGATTGGGAGCAGCAGCAATTTAATCAAACGATTGCCGTGATTTGCCTGGGTATTGGGTTTATCAGCTTTTTATTAGGGTGGAATGTCATCGGATATATTTTCACCATCATGGTTGCAATAGCAGCATTTGTGGCCATTCTCGGTTTTTGTGTTGGCTGTTTTATCCACTTCCAATGGAATCAATATAAATATAGACGAACTCTTCAACAATAAAAAGTCATATTTTTACTACTCGAAGCTCTTGCTACTAGGCAAGGGTTTTTTTAATTAATCAGAATGTATAAAATTCGACTTCGAGAATTGTCCAGCTCCAGCGCCGAGCCCCTCGGGTCAAATAACCTTCGGCAATACAGTCAAAAGGCGAACTTTTCTTGCCGAAGAACATTTGCCTGTCGGGGCTGATCAAGGCGCTTGCGCTTTTTATTATGAATATGCATGGATTCTGTATAATCTTACAAATAATTATGTAAGCGTTTTCAAAATAATGTATAATAATTTTCAGTTAAAAGCGAAAATTAGGTAATTTTTATATTGAATAATTATATATGTGTATGTATAATAATTCATTATGTAAGCAACATGGGAGTTGAAGAAATGAAAGCAGCAATCATTGGTGGAACAGGGTATGGGTCTGTAGAACTTATCCGCTTGATTCAGAAGCACCCATATTTGGAGGTGGGTTCAGTAGTATCCAACTCTAAAGCGGGCTATAGCTTTAGTGAAACATATCCACATCTTTCTGAAATAATGGATCAACCATTAGAGACATTTGATGCAAAAAGATTATCTGAAACGAACGATATTACTTTCCTTGCTACTCCATCTGGTGTCAGCAGTAAGCTTGTTCCGCAGCTGCTAGAGCACGGTATGAAATGTATTGACCTGTCAGGCGATTTTCGATTACGGTCAGGCGCAGAATACGAAACCTGGTACTATCACACACCTGCAGATGAGCAGTATTTAGAGAAAGCAATTTATGGTTTAAGTGAGATTTATAGCGAAAAAATTAAGACTGCTAATTTAATAGCCAATCCAGGCTGTTATCCTACCGCATCCAGTTTGGGCCTACTCCCAATCTTAAAATCGCAGCTAGCTGATAAAAATTCAATCATCATTGACGCGAAATCAGGCGTGTCAGGTGCAGGAAGGGGACTTTCATTAACCGCACACTACGCCGAAATCAATGAAAATTTTAAAGCTTATAAACTTGGAAAACATCAACACATTCCAGAAATTGAGCAAGTCCTTTCAGACGAGAGTGGAGATCCCATCACAGTTTCTTTTACTACCCACCTTGTTCCAATGACACGAGGAATCATGTGTACGATGTATGTGAATCTAAAAGAAAAAATTTCAACAAAAAAAGTTATCGATTTATATAAACAATTTTATCAAGACGCTCATTTTATAAGGGTACGGCCTGAGGGAACGATCCCTTCTACAAAAGAAGTATCCGGGTCAAATTATTGTGATATTGGGCTGCATGTCGATGAACGAACCAACCGCTTAACGATTATCTCTGTTATCGATAATTTAGTTAAAGGAGCGGCCGGGCAGGCAATCCAAAATGTAAATTTGATGAATGGCTGGGATGAACAAACGGGGCTTACCGATATTCCAATGTATCCATAGTAAAGATCGAACAATGGGGATTTGAAGGGGGAAATTAAATTGACACAAGCAACATCAACAAATGAAATCGTGGTACTAGAAGAAGGAAGTGTCACTTTACCAAAGGGGTATAAAGCAGGTGGCATGCACTGTGGAATTAAAAGAAAAAGACTCGATCTTGGCTACATCGTATCGGAAGTTCCAGCAACCGCTGCAGGCGTGTATACCACAAATATTTTTCAAGCGGCTCCTTTATTAGTTACTCAAGAAAGCGTAGCAAAAGAAAATAAACTCCAAGCTATTATCGTTAATTCTGGTAACGCCAATGCTTGTACAGGGGAACAAGGATTACTTGATGCCTACACCATGCAAAAGGATTTTGCAAATGAACTTGGAATTGAAGAGCATCTTGTTGCAGTGACTTCCACAGGGGTCATCGGAGAATTGATGCCGATGGATAAAGTGAAAGCAGGAGTTACACAAATCCTTAATAAAGAATACGAAAATGAGAGCTTATTTAAAGAAGCGATCCTAACAACTGATACATGTGTTAAACATACAGCGGTGCAAATGAACATCGATGGAAAAACGGTTAGCATCGGGGGCGCATCAAAGGGTTCTGGAATGATTCATCCAAACATGGCTACTATGCTTGGGTTCGTAACTACAGATGCAAACATAGCACAGGATGACCTGTTGGCAGCCCTTCGAGACATCACCAATCAAACCTTCAATATGATCACGGTTGATGGCGATACAAGTACGAATGACATGGTTCTCGTCTTGGCCAATGGGTTAGCAGAAAACAGTCAACTAACCAAGGACCATCCGGAGTGGGAGATATTTAAAAAAGGCTTGAAATTAGTTTGCGAATCACTAGCTAAAAAAATCGCTAGAGATGGTGAAGGGGCTACCAAGCTAGTAGAAGTTCAAGTGACTGGCTCTTATAGCCGAAATGCAGCAAGTGCTGTCGGTAAAGCCATTATTTCTTCTAACCTAGTAAAAACAGCTATTTATGGAACAGATCCAAACTGGGGAAGAATTGTGACGGCAATTGGCTACAGTGGTGTTCCTGTAGAACCGAATGCCATTAAGGTAGCAATCGGACCCTATACGGTATTCGAAAACGGGCTGCCAAGCATGTTTGTAGAAGAAGAGGTTAAAGAATACTTACAACTTGATGTTATTAAAATACATGTTGAATTAAACCAAGGTGAATTTAGTGCAATTGCTTGGGGATGCGACCTTACTTACGATTACGTAAAAATAAATGCATCCTACCGCACGTAAGGGAGGACGAAAATGAAATACCTAGTCATTAAGTGTGGCGGAAGTGTGTTAGAAAATCTGCCAAGATCTTTTTATGAAGATGTCGTTCAGATGCATCAATCAGGTGAATGGACACCTATCATAGTTCATGGCGGAGGTCCTCTCATTACGTCCTTATTAAAAAATTTAAATGTGGAAACTACTTTTATAAATGGTTTACGGGTAACCAACCATGATGTGCTGGATATCGTGGAAATGGTACTGAGTGGCTCGGTTAATAAACTAGTTGTCAGAAACCTAGTCGAGGTAGGCGGAAATGCTTTTGGCATAAGTGGAGTAGACGGTGGATTATTGAAAGCAGTGCCGACAGCTGATGCAAAAACGTTAGGGTTTGTGGGTGAAGTAGTTGGTGTAAATCAAAGTGTCATTGAAGGAATCGTCAATCAAGGGTATATACCGGTTATTTCTCCCATCGGCATTGATGCGAGTGGTCAACGCTACAATATCAATGGAGACATAGCAGCTAGCGCGATTGCAAAAGCACTGGGAGCCAATCTTTGTTTTATTAGTGATATTCCAGGGATTTTAATTGAAAAAAATGGTGTGAAAACAAAGCTTGATAAAGCAACCAAATCAACCATTGAAGAACTAATCGACAATCAAACCATTTACGGTGGCATGATTCCAAAGGTAAAGGCTGCCATAGACGGCCTTGTTCACAACATACCAGAAGTGGGGATCATCAATGGTTTTGATAAAAATAGTCTGATAGATTACACAGCAGGTAAAGATATCGGTACAAAAATTGTCTTAGAAGAGGAGATTGCGTAAATGGTAAACGATACTTCCGTTTCTCTATCCTCCCCAATAATGGCCACGTACAGCCGTTTCCCGGTCACTTTAGTAAAGGGAAAAGGAAGTTATGTGTGGGACGATCAAGGGAAGCAATATTTAGATTTCACGTCTGGGATTGCAACTTGTAATTTAGGTCATGTTCCTGACGCTGTAAAAGAAAAACTAGAGGAACAGTTGCAAGACCTATGGCACTGTACAAACCTCTATCATATTCCCAATCAGGAAAAACTCGCTGCACTGCTTGCTGCCAATAGCTGTGGCGATCAGGTTTTCTTCTGCAACAGCGGGGCGGAAGCAAATGAAGCAGCGATTAAGCTGGCAAGAAGATATGCAAACAAGGTAAAGGGAAGCGGTTCTTCTGAAGTGGTAACCTTTCAGCAATCCTTCCACGGCAGAACACTAGCAACCTTAACAGCAACAGGTCAAGAAAAAATTCAACAAGGTTTTTCACCACTTATGCCAGGTTTTAGTTATCTTCCATTTAATGATGAAGAAGCGCTTGAAGAGCTAACCACACGAAAGCCTGCAGCTGTCCTACTAGAGCTTGTCCAAGGTGAGGGCGGAGTCATACCAGCAAACCCTGAATGGATAAAAAAACTAGCCGAAATTTGTAAGAATAACGGTATCCTGCTGATGGTTGATGAAATCCAAACGGGAATCGGGAGAACGGGTACACTTTTTGCTTATGAACAGTACGGGATTGAACCAGATGTCATTAGTCTTGCAAAGGGGCTAGGATCAGGTTTCCCAATTGGAGCCATCATCGCAAAAGAAGAAGCGGCCAAGGGATTTGAACCGGGCAGCCATGGCAGTACTTTTGGCGGAAATCCATTAGCGACGGCTGCAGGACTGGCAACTGTTACTCATATACTTGAAACCAACTTACTAAAACAAGTGAAAGAAGTCGTAACATACCTTGATAGTCAGCTGGAAATGTTGAAGGAAAAATACGAGTTTATTAAAAATATACGTGGTAAAGGACTGCTAAAGGGACTGCTTGTTGAAACGAACGCACTTGATATCGTACAAAAAGCAATTGCAAACAACCTTCTTATTTTAACAGCTGGACCAAATGTCGTTCGGATATTACCACCGTTAACGGTAACAAAAGAAGAGATAAATGAATTTATTGAGGCATTGGAAAAAACTTTCCAAGGTATAGAGAAAGGCGAGTGAGTGTTTTTGGAACAGGGATACCTTACTTTGGAAACGGGAGAAGTGTTTGAAGGTGTACTAATTGGTGCAGAAAAGGATTCTCTCGGGGAAGTAGTTTTTAATACAAGTATGACTGGCTATCAGGAAATCATCACGGATCCATCCTACGCTGGGCAAATGATTACATTCTGCTATCCGATTATTGGAAGCTATGGAATCAATGCAATGGACGATGAAAGCATTACACCCGCTTTATCAGCGGTAATCATTAGTGATTTATGTGAAACACCAAGTCATTATCAATCCATTCACAAATTTTCAGAAAAATTGAAGCAGGCTGACGTTCCGGGAATCGCCGGTGTTGATACAAGGCTCCTTGTGAAAACCATTCGCAGCCGCGGGACAGTCAAAGGCTATTTAAGCAAAACAAAACAAGGAGATTTTTCTGCAAACGAAAAACCAACGTTATGGGTGGAGAAAGTATCCACTAAGAAGATGCAATATTTTAATAATAGAGGACCACATGTGGTATTAATGGACTACGGCTTTAAAAAGTCGATCCTTACTGCTCTATTAGAAGAAAATTGTGCAGTTACAGTGGTTCCTTACCATACCCCTTTTGAAAAAGTAAAATCCTTGAATCCTGATGGTGTTCTATTTAGCAACGGACCTGGAGATCCAATGGATTTAAAGAAATGGTTCCCGGAAATTAAAAAAATTAGCCAGCATTATCCTACACTTGGAATTTGTTTAGGCCACCAGCTAATCGCTTTAGCATATGGGGCAAAAACAGCAAAGCTTGCCTATGGTCATAGGGGCGGTAATCACCCGGTGAAAGAGATTATGACTGGAAAAGTGAAAATAACGGCACAAAATCATGGGTATGTCGTTGTTGACGATAGCATCGACCAAACGGTCTTTGATGTTACCTACAGAAATGTCAATGATCAATCAATTGAAGGACTAAAACATCATAGCTATCCAATCCAAACGGTGCAATTTCATCCGGAAGCACATCCCGGACCAAGCGATACCGCACACATTATTACAGAATTCGTAAGCCAGATAGCTTCATTGGGAGAGACCGTATATGCCATTAAATAAAAACTTAAAAAAAGTACTTGTCATTGGGTCTGGTCCGATTGTCATTGGTCAGGCAGCAGAATTTGATTATGCCGGAACACAAGCTTGTATCGCCTTGAAAGAGGAAGGAATTGAAGTTGTTTTAATTAATAATAATCCGGCAACCATTATGACTGATGAGGCCATTGCTGATAAGGTATATATTGAACCTTTAAACGTGGCTACCATCGAAAAAATCATTCAAAAAGAAAAACCCGATGGGGTCATTGGCACCCTAGGGGGGCAAACGGGCTTAAATTTAACCGTTCAACTATATGAACAAAAGATTTTAGAAAAATACGATGTAGAGCTATTAGGAACTTCGGTTGAATCGATCAAAAACGGTGAAGACAGAGAAAGATTCCGTAATCTCATGCTTACAATCGGTGAACCCATCCCTGAATCTGCGATTATTCACAGCTTCGAAGAAGGAGTACAGTTCGTTCAAGAAATCGGATTTCCAGTAATCATTCGCCCAGCCTATACATTAGGGGGAGAGGGCGGTGGCTTCGCTTACACCTTCGATGAACTTGAAATTGTTTTGAAAAAAGGGCTAGCTGCCAGTCCAATTGGTCAGGTACTGGTTGAAAAAAGTATTAAAGGCTGGAAGGAAATCGAGTACGAAGTCATGCGTGATGCAAATGACACGTGCATCATTGTGTGTAATATGGAAAACATGGATCCTGTAGGTGTTCATACAGGGGATTCCATTGTAGTTGCTCCGTCGCAGACACTGAATGACGTTCAATATCAAATGCTTCGTGATGTGTCCATTAAAGTCATTAGAGAATTAGCAATCATCGGAGGCTGTAATATTCAGTTTGCCCTCCACCCAGAATCCAATCAGTATTATATTATTGAAGTAAATCCAAGGGTGAGCCGTTCATCCGCACTTGCCTCAAAAGCAACGGGTTATCCGATTGCGCGGATGGCAGCAAAGTGTGCGATTGGGTATCATTTGGATGAAATTGTGAATCCAATAACAGGTAACACGTTTGCTTCATTTGAGCCAGCGATTGATTATATTGTGGTGAAACTACCTCGCTTCCCATTTGATAAGTTTCCAGAGGCAGACCGTACACTTGGAACGCAAATGAAAGCAACAGGTGAAGTAATGGCAATTGACCGCACATTTGAGGGAGCTCTAAACAAAGCGATTCGGTCGATGGAGATGAATGTGTATGGTCTTTGTCTTGAAGGGAATAAAACAGCAGAAGATGCCACCCTTTATGATCTTCTTACAAACGCAAATGACAGACGATTATTCATCATTGCCGAATGCTTTAGAAGAGGGATTACTCTTGAAAAAATACAGCAGTTAACCGAGATTGATCCATGGTTTTTGCACAAAATTAGTTCAATCGTTGCGATCGAAAAGGAATTGGCATCCTATAAATGGGAGCAAGTTCCCGTCCTCCTGCTTAAACAAGCAAAACGAAATAATGTGTCCGATAAACTTTTATCGGAAATATACGATATTCCTGAAAAACAAATTCGTAAAAAGTGGAAAGAATTAAACTTGAAACCTGGCTATAAAATGGTTGATACCTGTTCAGCAGAATTTGATGCTGTCACACCTTACTACTATTCTACGTGGCACGGTTTTGACGAAGTAGAAGTAACTGATAAGAAGAAAATTCTTGTTATTGGATCTGGTCCGATTCGAATTGGTCAAGGAATCGAATTTGATTATTGTTCTGTCCATGCGGCAAAAGCGATTAAGAAGAACGGCTATGAAGCAGTTGTCATAAATAACAATCCAGAGACAGTGAGCACAGACTATTCTGTTGCGGATCGTTTATATTTTGAACCTCTTGCAGCGGAAGATGTTCTGCATGTGATCGAGAAGGAAAAGGTTGACGGGGTCTTGATTCAGTTTGGCGGACAAACGGCAATTAATTTGGCCCATTCTTTAGAAGAAGAAGGAGTGACCATTTTAGGTACATCTGTTAAAAATGTCGATCGTTTAGAAGATCGAAAGGAATTTTATCAGCTGCTTGAAGACTTAAATATTCCCCATATTGAGGGTCAAACAGTCTCACATCCAGATGAATTGAAGGAAGCAGCAGAAAAATTAGGCTACCCAGTTCTTGTTCGTCCATCGTATGTAATTGGCGGTCAATCGATGTTTACTATTTTTTCAGAAGAAGAGCTTAGCCAATATATTGTACAGCTTGAGCAGAATTCACAGGCGTCCATGTGGCCTTTATTAGTAGATAAATTTTTACCTGGAGTAGAATGCGAGATTGATGTCATTTGCGACGGTGGAACGATTGTGGTTCCTGGTATATTTGAGCATATTGAAAAAGCTGGAGTCCACTCTGGTGATAGTATCACGGTTTTTCCGCCGATTTCTCTAACAGCAAAAGTCAAAGAAACATTAATTGATTATGCAGGGAAGATTGCCAAGTCAGCTTCTGTCATTGGTATGATGAACATTCAATTTGTTATCTATGAAGATGAAGTCTATGTACTAGAAGTGAACCCGCGCTCATCGAGAACCGTGCCGATTATCAGCAAGGTAACAGGCATACCAATGATTGAGTGGGCAACAAGTGTTCAATTAGGTCAATCGTTAACTAAATTATCACCAACCGAAGGGTTACTCGCTGAACCAAACTACTATTCTGTAAAAACACCAGTGTTTTCATCGAGTAAGTTAAAGGGTGTTGACCATGTGCTTGGACCAGAGATGAAATCAACCGGTGAAGCCTTGGGAATGGGAGTAACGTTTCAAGCTGCATTAGAAAAATCGATTCTCTCACTTGGTGAAGAGACAGAGAAGAATTATCTGTTTTGCTCCATCTCGGACCGTGAAAAGCCTGCTAGTCTTGCAATTATTGAACAATTTATCGATAAAAATTACAAAATTGCTGCTACAGAAGGAACTGCACTTTTCCTCCAGGATAACGGAATCCCTGTTGAGGTAGTGGTCAAGAATGATGCGGAAGTAAGTGAATTTTTCCGAAAGCAGTTAATTCAAGCAGTCATTAACATTCCAAATCAAGGTCGAAATAAAATGAAATTTGGTTTTCAAATTCGTGAGCATGCTGTTCGTTACAAAATCCCTGTATTTACCCATTTAGATACGATTGAGGCGACATTTGGTTTACAAAAAGGATCTCCATCGGATTATCAGGTACGAACGGTTAGTGAGTATTATACTATTGAAAAAGAAGGTGCCGTTCATGGTTGAAGCCATTAAATTGAACGAAAAAAGTAACCCGCAACTGAAGGGGAAAGATTTTTTACAGCTATCGGATTTCACTACTGATGAAATCCTTTACCTGTTAAATGATGCACTTGAACTAAAGCAAATGCAAAAGCAAGGGAAACCACAGCCTTTCTTAAATGGCAAAGTGTTAGGCATGATTTTTGAAAAATCATCTACCCGTACAAGGGTTTCATTTGAAGTAGGAATGCTGCAGCTTGGGGGGCATGCTATTTTCCTAAGTTCAAAGGACATTCAGCTCGGACGCGGGGAAAGTATTTCCGATACAGCTAAAGTGTTATCACGCTATGTAGATGGAATTATGATCCGAACGTTTTCACATGATTCTGTAAAAGAATTAGCAGAACATGCGACTGTTCCAGTGATTAATGGATTAACCGATTTACAGCACCCAACCCAGGTATTAGCTGACCTTTTAACCATTCTTGAGCACAAGGGGAAATTAGAAGGGTTAAAGCTTTGCTATATTGGAGACGGAAATAATAATATGGCTCATTCGTTAATGGAAGGGGCAGTCAAGGTAGGAATGGATGTTAGTATCGCCAGCCCGCCAGGTTATTTACCTGATGGGAAAATTACGGAGGCGGCAATTAAAGAGGGCTTACAAACGGGAAGTTCAGTTGTCATTACAAATAATCCACTTGAAGCGATTAAAGACGCGGATGTCGTGGTAACAGACGTCTGGACCAGCATGGGGCAGGAAGAAGAAACGGAAAAAAGATTAAAGGCGTTTGAAGGCTTTCAAGTCAATGAAGAACTATGCAAACAGGCTAAAGCTGATTATATCTTTTTACACTGTCTACCTGCTCATCGTGATGAAGAAGTAACGGGAGCTATTATTGACGGTACTCATTCAGTCGTGTTTGATGAAGCCGAGAATCGCCTGCATGCGCAAAAAGCAATTTTAAAACATTTATTAGCATAATAGTTTCACTTTTTGTGAGAGTTGTTGTATAATAATTCTATTGATTGAATAAAAATTCACAAAAGCACGAGGAGAATACAGATGGCAAAAGAAAAAATTGTTCTAGCATACTCAGGTGGTTTAGATACATCCGTTTCGGTTAAATGGATCCAGGAAAAATACGGTTATGATGTTATTGCTCTAGGTCTAGATGTAGGTGAAGGAAAAGACTTAGAAGCTATTAAAAATAAGGCGTTAAATGTTGGAGCCGTTAAAGCATATATGATCGATGCAAAAGAATTATTGGCAAAGGAATATATTTTACCAGCTTTAAAGGCTAATTGTTTATATGAAGGAAAGTATCCATTATCTTCAGCACTTTCCCGTCCACTTATTTCAAAACTATTAGTAGAGGTGGCGGAAAAAGAAGGGGCTAAAGCTGTTGCTCATGGCTGTACTGGAAAAGGCAATGACCAAGTCCGTTTCGAAGTGTCCATTCAAGCGTTAAACCCAAGTCTAAAGGTGGTTGCTCCGGTACGTGAATGGGGAATGACACGTGATGAAGAAATTAAGTATGCTGAGGAAAACGGTATTCCGATTCCAGTAGATTTAGATAATCCTTTTTCAATTGATGCAAACATTTGGGGACGTGCTTGTGAGGCTGGAGTGCTTGAAGATCCATGGGCAGAAGCGCCTGAAGCAGCATTCGATTGGACGAATCCGATTGAACTAACTCCAGATGCCGCTGAATATGTAGAAATTGAATTCGAACAAGGGGTTCCTGTTGCCCTCAATGGTGAGAAACTTCCACTAGTTCAGTTAATTGAGACGTTAAACGCACTGGGTGGTAAGCACGGTGTTGGCCGTATCGACCACATTGAAAATAGATTAGTAGGAATTAAATCAAGAGAAGTGTATGAAAATCCGGCTGCACTCATTTTAATCAATGCACATAAAGAGTTAGAGTTTTTAACATTAACTCGTGAGGTTACACAATTTAAGACTCAAGTGGAACAGCAGATGGCAAAGATTATTTATGAAGGTCTTTGGTATTCTCCTATCAAACCAGCGCTTGATGCGTTTATTGAAGAAACACAAAAGACTGTTACAGGAACGATTCGTGTAAAGCTTCATAAAGGAAATCACACAGTTGTAGGCCGTAAGTCGCCATTTAGCTTATACAACGAGGAGCTAGCGACCTATTCAAAAGGTGATGCATTCGATCACAATGCCGCTGTTGGCTTTATTAAGATTTGGGGCTTACCAACAAAGGTATATTCAGAGGTTACTAAAAAAGAAACGATTGTAAAATAATTCGGATTGCCCTCGAATCCTATTTCGGGGGCTATCTTCTTTCATTTTGGCTGTGTTAAAGAACATTGTTGATTATTATACTCTTTTGATTGGAGTGGAAGACGCGAAGACTCCTGTGGGAGTACGGGTCAGGGGAGACCCCGCAGGCGCAAGCGCCGAGGAGGCTCGCCGAAACGCCCACGGAAAGCGAAGCGTCTGGAGCGGAAATCAAAAGGCAATTTTAACAGAGCCTTTCATTTTAAGGAGGAGCAGGACATGTCTAAGTTATGGGGCGGACGATTTACAAAGGAAACCAACAAACTCGTAGAAGAATTTACAGCATCCATATCTTTTGATCAAAAGTTAGCAAAAGAGGATATTGCCGGAAGCCTGGCACATGTGCAAATGCTAGGTGAATGTGGCATTATCCCAGTTGAGGATGCTGAAAAAATTAAGGACGGACTTCTTGCCATTCAAAAAATGGTTCATGCAAACGAAGTGGAGTTTTTGGTAGAAGATGAAGATATTCACATGAATATCGAAAAGCTGTTGATAGAAAAAATCGGACCGGTTGGCGGTAAGCTACATACGGGTCGTAGCCGGAATGACCAAGTAGCTACAGATATGCACCTTTATTTAAGAACAAAAACGACGGAGCTTATTAAATTAATTGAAGATGTTCAGGAAGCTTTAGTCGAGCAGGCAAAAGAACATGTCCAAACCTTAATTCCAGGCTATACTCACCTCCAGCGTGCACAGCCTGTATCGTTTGCACACCATTTAATGGCATATTTTTGGATGTTCGAACGTGATAAAGAGAGATTGATGGATAGTCTGAAACGGGTGAACTGGCTTCCGCTTGGTTCGGGTGCACTGGCAGGGACTACTTTTCCTATCAATCGTGAACGTGTGGCAGAACTGTTAGGGTTCGAAACCGTGTATCCAAACAGTATGGATGCTGTCAGCGACCGCGATTTTATTCTTGAATTCTTATCAATTGGTTCTATCATCATGACGCATATTTCTCGTTTCTCCGAAGAATTAGTGATCTGGTCCAGCCAAGAATTCCAATTTGTTGAACTGGATGATTCCTTCTGTACAGGCTCGAGTATTATGCCGCAAAAGAAGAATCCAGACGTACCAGAGCTGCTTCGTGGAAAAACAGGCCGTACGTATGGCAATTTGATTGGGCTGCTGACTGTTTTGAAAGGTTTGCCGCTTGCCTACAATAAGGACTTACAAGAAGATAAAGAAGGTATGTTTGATACGGTAGAAACATTGGAAGGTTCTTTAAAACTATTGGCTCCAATGATTGAAACGATGACGGTTAAAAAAGATGTGATGCGTAAAGCAATTAACAACGACTTCTCGAATGCTACGGATATTGCCGATTATCTGGTAACTAAGGGGTTACCGTTCCGTGAGGCCCATGAGGTTATTGGAAAAATTGTTTTATACTCGATCCAGTCTAATAAGTTTTTGCTTGATTTAAGCTTTGAAGAATATCAAGATTTCAGTCCTTTATTTGAAGAGGATATTTACGAGGTTTTAGCCCCAGAACACGTAGTTGCGGTTCGAAATAGCTTTGGTGGTACGGCTCCAGAGCAGGTTGGGAAGCAAATCGAGCTTGCTGAGGGAAAACTGAAACGATAAAATGTGAGAAACCTGCCATTGGCAGGTTTCTTTTTGCTCATGAAAAGGGGCTGTATCGCGATATCTACACACTTTTGCGTTTTATCTACACATTTTTATAATATATCTACACAAATTCATGATATATCTACAAATTACCGATCCCCTTTTATTTATTTCAATGGAAAGATACAATAGTTTTATGAATATTGTGCTTGAGGAGTGATTTTCCATTAGCAGTTTTCTTTTTGATTTACTAATTGATCTAGCAGGGGGAGTCATTGAATTTTTCATTCCTGATTGGTCACCTAAATCGAAATTTGACAAGAATATAATCAGATTAAGGGAAGAAGACTGGTTTGCTACACTGGAAAAGGATGTTAGATACTCATATATCATTCACCAAAATAGAAAGGTGAAGCGGTTTTTAAGCATGGAGAAAAATATTAAAATGATTATCAGTATGGATTTTGAGAGGGGAAATTTTATCAATTTAGTAAAAGAAGAGCATGCCAAATTTACAGGTGTACGATCGTAATGAATTGAAAGAATATATTGACATTTAACATTACATCAACTAAAATTTTCTTTATAACTTGGAAATTTAATGAAAAATCAAATAAAAACTCTTATCCAGAGTGGTGGAGGGACTAGGCCCGATGAAACCCGGCAACCTTCAAGGTATTCCTTGAAAAGGTGCTAATTCCTGCAGGTTATTTTTAACCTGATAGATAAGAGGAGGAATCCAACCCTCTTCTTATTGAAGAGGGTTTTTCTTTTTGAAAAATAAACAGCTTCGTGTCAAAAATCGTGTAGTGAAGGGATGGATGTATGTGTCTGCAATCAAAGTAGCAATCCTTGGATTTGGAACAGTTGGTGAAGGAGTTTATCGAACAATACAATCACACAGTGAGGAGCTTACAGCTACATTGGGCAAAAAGGTTGAAGTTGCCGCTGTTCTCATCAGAAACACGCAAAAGAAAAGAAATATTAGTGAAAATGTATTAGTAACAACAGAATTTGCGGATATCTTAAATCTCGAACAGCTTGATGTTGTTGTGGAGGCTATTGTCGATAAAGAGCCGACATTTACATTTTTAAAATCAGCCATACAGCGGGGCTGCCACATCATTACAGCAAATAAGGAAATGTTTGCCCATCACGGGAAAGAACTTCTTGATCTTGCAGCAGAGAAAAAGGTTTCTGTTGGATTTGAAGCAACCGTAGCAGGTGGAATTCCCGTTATTCAAACACTTAGACAGCTTTTAAATATTAATCGTGTCAAGCAGGTCAGAGGAATTCTAAATGGAACCTCCAATTTTATTCTTACCGAAATGAGGGAGAAAAAGCAGTCATTTGCACAGGCGTTAATATTAGCCCAAGAGAATGGCTATGCTGAAGCTGACCCAACAAATGATGTGGAGGGCTTTGATGCCTTTTATAAAACCATGATTTTAAGCAGACTTGCATTTGGAGAAGAACCTAATTGGCAGGAGGTTGAACGTGAGGGGATCACGTCAATCACAAGTGAATTGATTGATGCTGTCGATAGGGCAGAACTACGGTTCAAACATATTGCGAGTATCACAAGGCTGGACGGTCAAATAAAAGCAACGGTCAAACCAGCTCTTGTGGGAAAAGAGCATCCATTTTATCATGTAGAAGGCGTTCAGAACGCAGTAAATGTCCAATCGGATATTGTAGGTGAAATTACGCTTCAGGGGCCGGGAGCTGGAATGTTTCCTACGGCGAGTGCTGTCATTGAGGATTTAGTCTATGTGTGTCAAAATTCCCCAGTTAAACAGAATAATACGTGTTCTCAAGTAGCGGTAACGGGGTTTAGTAAGAGTGACAAGAAGGAAACGTGGCTGGTGCATGGAGTGATGCATAAACAGGTGACTCCTTCCATTACTTGGATTGAAGAAGTGGCGGAGGAAACGTTTGTAATCAAAGCGACAGATAGAGAAATTGGCCTTTTGGCCAAACAAAATAATCTTATCTATTATCCGATTATAGGAGAATATGAGAGAGTGAAACAAATAAAAACGCTTAAGGCTTTATAAGAGTCTACAAATAATGAAAGAGCTATATGGCTCTTTTTTTTATTTTAAGAAAGCCAGGCTCTAGATCTACTTTTTTCAGAGAGAAGAAGGAAAAAGTAGAAGTAGCAAGGCTCTAGATCTACTTTTTTCAGAGAAAAGAAGAAAAAAGTAAAAGTAGCGAGGTTCTAGATCTACTTTTTTCAGAGAGAAGAAGGAAAAAGTAGAAGTAGCAAGGCTCTAGATCTACTTTTTATAGAGAGAAGAAGGGAAAAGTAGAAGTAGCAAGGCTCTAGATCTACTTTTTATAGAGAAAAGAAGGAAAAAGTAGAAGTAACAAGGGGCTCTAGATCTACTTTTTATAGAGAAAAGAAGGAAACAGTAGAAGTAGCAAGGCTCTAGATCTACTTTTTTCAGAGAAAAGAAGAAAAAAGTAAAAGTAGCGAGGTTCTAGATCTACTTTTATCAGGGAGAAGAAGGAAAAAGTAGAAGTAGCAAACTTCTAAATCTACTTTTTTTATTTGAACAAGATGTAGAAATTTAATTCAATAGTCACGGATATTCCGTGTTTATCCACCGCATTATCCACATCAAAAGTCCTGTTTTAAAGGTATTCCACAGACTTATTCACAATATCCACAAAAATCAGAATAATTATCCACAAGTATCTAATATTAACAACTTATTAAGTTCACATATTATTCAACTTTCTAACATTAATATGTTAAGAAACTGTGAAAGCCGTTGTCATTTAAAGTACAGGAGAGTATATTATAAGTGTAGAGAAGATAGTGAAACAATTCACAAACAAAGAAACACAAACTAACTTCCCTATACGACACAGCTAGCTGAACACCCCTCATCGAAAGGGGAAAGAACTTATCATTACACTTTATTGTGAAAGTGTTCACAAATAAAATAATTGGAGATGATTGTGATGAGATGGTATAAAACCCCTCAAGCAGCCGTTGTTTGGACAGTTCTAAGAGTTTGGCTTGGATTACAATGGATTGAAGCAGGATATCATAAATTAACCGGTGAATTTGATGCTGGCGGATTTTTAAAAGGTGCACTCGCAAATGCAACGGGTGATCATCCAGCAGTGCAAGCATGGTACGCAGATTTCTTACAACAATTTGCTATTCCAAATGTTCAAATCTTTAACGTATTAATTCCTTGGGGAGAATTACTTGTTGGTTTAGGATTAGTTGTTGGATTAGCCACTCTTCCAGCATTAATCGCCGGTGCATTTATGAACTTAAACTTCATGCTGGCAGGCACAACAAGCACGAACCCAATTCTTTATACAGCAGCAATGATCCTTCTATTCGTAGGAACTGGAGCTTACCTCTTCGGTCTTGACCGATACACAGTTCCGTTTATCAAAGGCTATTTCCAAAAGACACCTGTAAAAAATGTGAACACTAATTAACAGTATAACGAGTTCTAACAGCTCAGCACGCTGAAGCCTCTCATTAGAGCTCGCTGATATACCATTTATTTCCCCCCTTTTATATACTTTAAGAAGCAGGGCAAAGCCTGCTTCTCTTTTTTTATTCTTATCTTTTCTTATTCTTCACACGCTGGTTAGCGGCATTAGCACGGGCTTGTGCTTCAAGATCTGCATGATCAGCAAATTCTTGTGAGTATTCTACATCATTTCCATCTGTTTTCATATTTTTCGGTGTTTGTGGAAGTGATGCTTTATTATTTTTGTGAGAACCTCCATTATGCATTCGACCCATTACTAAAACCCCTTTCAATTTCAGCTAGAGGGAGAAAGATATCTCTCACTCCCTAATAGCTTTTACAATTTGAAAGGGGCTCATTAATGGAAAAACTTTAAATTAATTTTTTGTATACGTATGGAATTCCGTCACTTACAGCTTAGTTTTGCTGTCATGATAGCCGGCAGCACGGTCAGCCATCTTAAAATCACGCTGGTATAAAACCTCTTGTGTACTTGTTAAGGTATATTTACCTCTACCCAAATCTTTTTTCTTTTTTCCCGCCATTTTGCTCATTCCTTTCAACATTTTTTGTTTGTTAATTGTCATCAAGCTAAGTGGTAAAAATGAAGCACTAAATATGTACTTATTTCCATTTTTACCTTTTAAGAAAGGAATGATACTTTTTTTAGGAAAATATATTTTTTAATGCTTTTTCTAAAGTAGGGTACTGGAATTGGAATCCATGATCTAAAAGTTTATTCGGTAAAACCTTTTGCCCATCTACCACTAAGGTGCTCATTTCACCAAGGAGCAAACGAAGGGCGAAACTAGGAACAGGAAGCCAGTGCGGTCGATGCAATACTTGAGCAAGTGTCTTGCCCAAATCGCTCATCATCACAGGATTTGGAGCAGTGAAATTTACAGGGCCTTGAATTTGTTTATTTTCCATTGCAAAAATAATACCTTTTACTACATCCTCAAGGTGAATCCATGACATCCACTGTTTGCCACTTCCAATATTGCCTCCTATAAACCACTTATAAGGCATCAGCATCTTAGGAAGAGCTCCAGCATCCTTTTCAAGAATGATACCAAATCTGCATAAGACCGTTCTAATTCCTAATGAAACCGCCTTGCTCGCTTCTTGTTCCCAGTTTACGACTGTTTCTGCTAAAAAATCCGTGCCTAGTTTTTCGTTATTTTCAGTAAAAACTTTTGTTTCTGATGTTCCGTATATACCAATCGCACTGGCGTTAATAAGCACCTGCGGTTTCCGGTCTAATTGGTTTACTATGTCCAGGACTGCATCAACTGCTTCCATTCGACTAGATAAAATTTTACTTTTTCTCTCTTCGGTCCAGCGCCCACTGTTAATCGATTCACCTGCGAGGTTTATAAAGATATCCGTATCTTGGAGGTCTATAACAGGGTTCGCATTATCAGTTAACCACTGCGTATATCGAATGTTGGCCTTCTCGTTAGATTTTCTTGCTCGGCGAGTTAAAATAACTATTTCATGTTCATACTTACTTAGTTCATTGACAAGTGCCCTCCCAACAAAGCCTGTTCCACCTGCAATTGCAATTTTCATGTAGAAGACCTCCTTTTGCTTTATTTTACCTTATTTTAATAAAAAAGTATGGTAAAGTGGAAGTGAGGTGAAGGAAATGGCCATTATTACGAAAATCACCACACAGCAAAAAAATGTAGACCGTTTTAACGTTTTTATGGATTATGGTAAGGGCAAGGGTGAAGAATTTGCCTTTAGTGTCGACAGCGATGTGTTAATTAAATTCAATTTAAAAAAAGGGATGGAGCTTGATGATTTTTCTTTCTTGGAAATTCAGTATCAAGACGATATCCGTAAGGCCTACAACTTAGCGGTCAATTATCTGGTAAGAAGGATGAGGTCGGAAAAAGAAATCAAGGATTACCTTTTAAAAAAGGAACTTGATGAACCCGTCATTAACGAGGTTCTCCATCGGTTAATCTCGCAAAAATATATTAATGATCAGGAATATGCCTTGGCTTATGTAAGGACGCAGGCGAATACGACAGATAAAGGTCCTGATTTAATTAAGTTAGAGTTAAAAGAAAAAGGGATTGGAGAGGCGACTCTTATGCAAGCATTAGAGGAGTATCCTCGAGAGCAGCAAATTGAAAAAGCAACAAAAATGAGTGAGAAATTTTTTCAAAGAAATTCAAAGGAATCTTTAAAAATTCAGAAGCAGAAGCTAGAAAATTTACTCTTACGAAAAGGGTATCCTTTTGAGGTCATAGGAATTGCCGTGAATGAAACAAAAGTTGAAAAAGAAGATGATGAGGAAATGGGAGCTGTTCGCTTCCAAGGTGAAAAAGCTCATAGAAAATATGCTCACTTAAGTGGATTTGAATATCAACAAAAGATGAAGCAGGCCTTATATCGTAAAGGATTTTCAATGGATAATATCGAGAGATTTCTTTCTGATTTAGAAAGTGAAGAAAATTAAAGAGTAGGGGACAGACTGAGTGGAGCCTGTCCCCTTATTTATTAGCTTTATTTACTCTCAATAATAATAGAATCCTGATCGATTTGATCCATAATAATTTCTGCTACTTCTTTAGGCGATCTAAAACGTGATTTGTCTGAAACATGAGAGCTTTCGTCCCAAAAGGGGGTGTCCATCCCGCCCATGTACACTGCATTAAATTTGATTCCAGAACCTTCGTATTCTTTTTGTAGACTTTCCGTAAATCCTCTTACAGCAAATTTGCTGGCAACATACACTGCTTCGTTTACTTTCCCACGCAAGCCAGCAGTAGAAATAATATTCATTATTCGGCCTTCTCCATTTTGGGATAAAAGTGGAAGAATGGCTTTTGTCATCAAAATCGTTCCCCATACATTCGTCTCAAGCATTTCTTTTATTTGTGTATCGTCCATCTCGGTAAACGGTCCAAAATGACCGACACCTGCGTTGTTGACCAAGCCAGCAACTTGATAGCGTTCGTTAAGCCCATTTAATTTTGAAACCACATCTTCATTGTTGGAGATATCCACTGATAAAAGATCAGCTTTTCCACCTAGTGCTTCAATTTCTTGTTTGGCTTCCACTAATTTTTCAACTGTTCTTCCAACTAATAAAAGATGAAAGCCCTTTTTCGAAAATAAGAAAGCTAATTCTTTGCCTAAGCCTGATCCTGCCCCAGTTACAATCATTGTTTTCATGGTGTGCTCTCCTTTGTGTGAGTTTTAAGCCTTTATTAATCCTATAAAAATTACTATACTAAAAAAAGAAGATAAAGGGGAGTGAATTGGATGCAGCAGGAGAAACGGTACAGTGATATGACAGAACATGAGTTAAAACAGGAAATTGCTTCACTTCAAGAAAAAGCACGAAAAGCTGAACAAATGGGAATGGTTAGTGAGTTTGCGGTGCTTGAAAGAAAGGTACAAATGGCAAGAGCGTATCTGATTAATCCCGAATCGTTTCAACCAGGCGAAATATATGAAATTGAAGGCGATCCTGGCCAATATTTTAAAATAGATTATATGAACGGTGTGTTTGCTTGGGGATATCGATTAAAAGGCGATGGAAAAGAAGAAGCTCTCCCGATTTCTATGTTAAAAGGGCTAAAATGATGACAAACCAGAGAGAGTTCTCTGGCTTGTCTTATTAAACGGGTAGTTATGAATACTGAGGGGATTCGTCATCTCGTTCCCCTGAAGCACGCATACGCTCTTGTGGATGGGTATTGATGGTGCCATCGGCTCTTTTAGAAGCATATTCTGCTTTCGCTCTTGGCTCGCCCTCTAACTTGTTATTATTTTGATTGGGGAAATTCGTTTCTTTATTTCTCATGCTGTACCTCCATTTTGGGAATGAGAAAAACGTGAAAAGCAAAGGCGGCATCTCAGTGCTTACCACGTAATGTTAGTATTCGCGCTTTTCACATGGGTTATGTTATAAGAAAATGGCAATGAGGTGAGTGTATGAAAGTGTATCAGGAAGAATTAATAAGGTTGTTGTTAGAAAAAAATAACGAATTATCCTTTGACCAAGCAAGGACCTGGGTGGAATTGCTTTGGGATGACTTTGAAACCAGTTATGCAAAAGCTGGCAGGGAGTATAAGGGCAGTGAAATGACTGAGAAAATTGTGAGGCAATGGATTGAGAATTATGGAAATAGACTTCATGATTTCATCGCCACCAATCCGAAATATAAACATTTTTTAAATCAGGAGAAGAATCAAACAAATTAAAAGAAAACTCGCCACAACGAGTTTTCTTTTTTCATGATATCAACTTATGATACTTAGTTTTTTTCTTAGTTTTTTCTCACTAAACACCCAACCTGTATAGGAACTAATCGGATTTAAATCGCAATCTAACTGAACCACGGCGACGAACGGGTAGTGCCCATTGCTTCGGTAGCGAAGATCAATGAAGCGCACCTCGTAAAAATTATCGTATTCATCCACTTCCCATCGGTAAACAGGGGAGAAGGAAAGAAAGGCGGACAGATTTTTATCTTTTTTGGCTGCCTCAATAACAGGTGTTTTGGGTACAGGAATACGTTTGAAGTGATCTAAGATTTCCACTTTACCGTCGACTGCTCTACCTACAAAAAATTGTTTCTTGTTCATAGCGGCAATCCGCCAATGATGAAACTTCATAGTAGGAGCGATAATAATTTCCGTTGCATCTGGAATCAAAGTTCTTACTTCCACTAATACTCTTTTCTTGGCTTGATATCGCTTTAGATAGTAGCCGAAGATGACTAAATACATGATGGAAAAAGTAATACCGGGATTTGCTCCAAAAACCCAAATGAGAATTCCAACAACATGAATCCCAAAGATAAATGGGTCAAAGGTATTGATTACCCCTAATGCAACCCATTTTGAGGAAAAAGGTCGCAAAGCTTGCGTTCCGTAGGCATTAAAGATATCAACGAAAACATGAATAAATACTGCAGCAAAGGTCCAAGCCCATAGATGAAGAAGATTAGCATCAGGGAACAAAGGATAAACCACGGCTAAAATCACAAGCGGCCATAATAGAACCGCCGGAATAGAATGAGTAACTCCTCGATGATTACGAATATAGATAGCATTATTTCTAAGCTTTAAAACCGTGTCAATATCTGGTATTTGTGATCCGGCGATTGTTGCAATCAACACACTGGTAGCAGTGGCATGGCTGCTTGCTACAACAGGGTCAAGTGTGGCAAGACCGCCAAGAGCAATGCCCATTACAACATGAGTTCCAGTATCCAAAAGGATAGCCTCCTTCTATGAATTAGGTTCTTGTCAAAATCGACAAATTCGCTTATTGTAAAACGAAATGCATATTATTATATTCCCTTTTTTCATTGTGTTTAACAATCTGGAGGACTAAAAGTTATGATAATTGAACAAGAAAATTCAAAAAAAATCAATATAAATGCTTTTCAAAATGATCTCATTTCGTGGTTTAAAGCTGAACAACGAGACCTACCTTGGAGAAAGGACCAGGATCCCTACAAGGTTTGGGTTTCAGAAATCATGTTACAACAAACAAGAGTCGACACAGTTATACCCTATTTTAATCGTTTTATCGAATGGTTTCCCACAATTGAAGACTTAGCGGAAGCAGAAGAGGAGAAAGTCTTAAAGGCTTGGGAGGGTCTTGGCTATTATTCCAGAGTTAGAAATCTTCAATCAGCGGTTAGGGAAGTAAAAGAGAAATATAATGGGGAAGTGCCGAACACACCAGAGGATATTTCCTCTCTTAAGGGAGTGGGGCCCTATACTGCGGGTGCCATTTTAAGCATTGCCTATGGAATTCCAGAGCCAGCAGTTGATGGAAATGTGATGAGGGTATTATCACGAATTTTGTTAATTCGTGAGGATATTGCGAAGGCTTCTTCAAGGAAGATTTTTGAAAAAGCAGTTCGAGATATCATTTCACATGAAGATCCCTCTGCATTTAACCAAGCATTAATGGAATTGGGGGCTTTGATTTGTACACCGACTTCTCCCTCTTGTTTATTATGTCCTGTTCGTGAGCATTGCCATGCTTTTCATGAAGGTGTCCAACAAGAACTTCCAATCAAAACGAAAAAGGTCAAAACACGAGATGTTCAACTAGCAGCAGCGGTCGTTGAAGACGAGGATGGGAAAATACTCATTCATAAACGGCCAGCTAGTGGCCTACTTGCTAATTTATGGGAGTTTCCAACTGTCGAGCTTCATCACCCATTACAAAATGATCGAAAGCAGATTGTTGAATTGTTTAAACAATCATTGGATTTAGACATTCAATTTGGGCAGATAATCGGACAAATTGAACATGTTTTTTCGCACCTAGTATGGAATATCAAGGTGTATACCGGTACTGTTAAACATTTTGTTCCGGAAAGTGAAGAGTGGAAATTTGTATCACTCGAAGAAATGAAAGAATACGCCTTTCCTGTCCCATATCAAAAAATGTTCAAGCTGTCTCAAGACCATAAAAACCATGAATAGGGGGTCAGCCCCCACTAGAAAAACATTATCTAGTGGGGGCTGACCCTTTTTTGAATTTCAGCCAAACCTATTTTTAATCGTACGTAATTTTAGTCCCGTGTGTATAATCTGCTTCCTGTCTTTTCATGCCACCGCGGTTTTCAATTTCTTCGATGATTTCTCGATGAATGGTTTGCCCCTCGCTGTTTAAATAAGGGACTATTTGCTGCAATGAATGATGAAAAAAAGCAAGCTCACTATTCTGCCAATCCGTCTTAGGCATCATGGAAAGCTCAGTCATATCTCTTCCTACATACATAATTTTCACCCTCCTTTCAAATCATTTTGCCATTAGTTTTCTATATTAATTGTCTTCTATTCATGGAAAAGCTAAAATGAAATGAAAAGCGCGCAGCTATGCGTGGGAGATACACACTTAACCAATTTGAACTTGAAAATAGAAGGGAATAGAAGAATGACACAAAAAGTAGCATTAATAACTGGAAGCAGTAGGGGAATTGGAAAAGCGACTGCCTTAAAATTGGCTGAGGCAGGCTATGATATTGTTATTAACTATGCCAGAAGTAAAAAAGGGGCCTTAGAAACGGCTGAACAAGTAGAGGCATTAGGTAGAAAGGCTTTCATTGTAAAAGCTAATGTTGGTGACGTAGCTAAGATTAAAGACATGTTTGCTCAAATTGAACAGGAGTTTGGCCGGTTAGATGTATTCGTTAACAATGCAGCTTCTGGTGTGCAGCGTCCTGTTATGGAGCTTGAAGAGTCTCATTGGGATTGGACGTTGAATATTAATAGCAAAGCATTATTATTTTGTGCACAAGAAGCAGCAAAACTGATGGAGAGAAATGGCGGAGGGAAAATTGTTAGCATAAGCTCACTTGGATCCATACGTTACTTAGAAAATTACACAGTAGTGGGTGTTTCGAAAGCAGCTCTTGAGGCGTTAACGAGATATTTAGCTGTCGAATTGGCTCCGAAAAATATTATTGTCAATGCGGTTTCTGGCGGTGCTGTTGACACGGAAGCATTAAAACATTTTCCAAATCGCGAAGAATTGCTGCAAGAAGCAAAAGAGAAGACGCCAGCAGGAAGAATGGTGGAAATCGAAGATATGGTTAACTGTATCATGTTCCTTTTATCAGAAGATTCAAGCATGATTAGAGGGCAAACGATCATTGTTGATGGAGGAATCTCTTTACTGGTTTAAATTATTGGCTCTGTTAAACTTGCCTGTTGATTTCCGCTCCAGGCACTTCGCTTTCCGTGGGTGTTTCGGCGAGCCTCCTCGGCGCAAGCGCCTGCGGGGTCTCCCCTGAACCATACTCCCACAGGAGTCTTCGTGCCTTCCGCTCCAATCAACAGGGTGTAAAAATCAACACTGCTCTTTAACACAGCCAAATTATTTTTAAATAATTTTTTGGATAATCTCCACGATACCGGGATACATTAATCTCGTGGAGGTGATTACAATGGCAAACTTCAATCAACAGCCAAACAAAACTTCAGCTGGAACTAACATCCAGGAAGTTAAACAACAAAACGCTCAATCTGCTCAAGGTTCTGCAGGTGCAGCTGGTCAATTCGGAACTGAATTTGCTAGCGAAACAAACGCTGCTGAAGTAAGACAGCAAAACGCTCAATCTTCTAGAGGTGCATCTGGTGCAGCTGGTCAATTCGGAACTGAATTCGCTAGCGAAACAAATGCTGCTGAAGTAAGACAACAAAATCAACAATCTCAAGCTAAGAAAAACCAAGGCTCTGGCCAATTCGGACAAAGCTAATAGGCTTCAAAGAAAGAAGGCACTCTTTATGCGCAAGAGTGCCTTTTTTCTTTGTTTATATGGTTTTCATGTTTTTCGACAAAACCTCCTTTTTGTCTACAGAAGTAGTCAAAGGAAATAAGGGGTTACTAAAGAATACATAGTAAGTAGGAAGATAGATAAAGTATAAGGCGGTGAGGGAAATGAATCATTTCAACCGATTAGTTTCCGAGCAGATGGTGACTATGGAAAAATTGCTCTATCTTCAAGCAGAGCTTGAGCGTTGTCAACAGATCGAAGATGAACTTCAGACATTGCAGCATGCTACAGACCTTGAGAGCATTCAAACAGACATTCAACTGATGAAAAATGAATTAAAAGAGATTCAGTTAATTTTTGAAAAGCAAACAGAAGAGGTAATAAATTCGTATCGGGAAACGAATTTAGCATCAACATTGTAGAAAAACAATAGAAAAATTGAAAAAAATACGCAAATTTTTACAAAGAGCCATCGAAATATGGCTCTTTTGTTTTAAATTCCGGGCTCAACCGTTATAATAATAATAAATAGGAATTGGACTTTGTTACCTTTTGTCGTTATTTATTTTATTTATGGTTGGAATAGGTTACAAAGCGTTCAGGAATGAAGGTAGGGGAGAATATGGGCGTACCCATCGAAGGTGAACCAATGCAAATACATAGCTATAAGCACAATGGGCACATCCATCGCGTCTGGGAAGAAACAACCGTATTGAAAGGATCTCAGAATTTGGTGATTGGTGGGAATGATCGGACACTTGTAACAGAATCAGATGGAAGAACGTGGATAACCAGAGAACCAGCTATTTGCTATTTCCACTCTCAATACTGGTTTAATGTAATAGGAATGATTCGTGAGGACGGCATTTATTATTACTGTAATATTAGTTCACCATTTATATTTGATGGTGAAGCACTAAAGTATATTGATTATGACCTTGATATCAAGGTGTATCCTGATATGACTTTTAACTTATTAGACGAGGATGAATATGAACGGCATCGTCGCGAGATGAACTATCCGGATGTTATTGATCAGATCCTTAAAAGAAATGTTGAAAAATTAATTCAATGGATAAGACAGCGTCAAGGCCCCTTTGCACCAGATTTTATTGATATTTGGTATGAACGTTACTTAACATATAGACGCTGATCGTGACATTGAGGCTGACCCCTTAGAGTTAGCCTCTTTCGTTTGTTATTTAAACTATGTATGAAAGAGGGACACCCGCTTGAGCAGTATCCGCCGATACCTACAATTTGTTAAACCGTATCGCTTACAAATTATTGGTACGATTATTATTGGTGTAATTAAATTCTCCATACCACTAATTATTCCAATGCTCATTAAATATGTGGTCGACGATATTGTTGGGAATCATGGGCTTTCACAGGATGAAAAGATACATAAACTAATGCTTATAATGGGTATTATGATTGTTGTATTTGTCATCGTTCGCCCACCCATCGAGTATTACCGACAATATTTCGCCCAATGGACATCAAGTAAAATCCTTTATGATATTCGTGACACGATGTATACACATATTCAGAAATTAAGCTTCCGATATTTTTCTAACACTCGGGCTGGCGAAATCATCTCAAGAGTAATTAATGATGTGGAGCAGACGAAAACATTTGTGATCTCCGGATTAATGAATTTATGGCTAGATATTGCCACTATTGTAATTGCTATTATTCTTATGTTTTATATGAACGTAACATTAACCATTGTGTCGGTATTGCTGTTTCCTCTCTATGCCTTTTCAGTCAGGTATTTTTTTGGAAATCTACGCACGCTCACAAGAACGCGTTCACAAGCTTTGGCCGAGGTTCAAAGCTATCTCCATGAGCGTGTTCAAGGTATGCCGGTAATTAAGAGTTTTGCCATTGAAGAGTATGAACAAAAACAATTCGATAAACAAAATAAAAACTTCCTAGAAAAAGCCCTCCAGCATACAAGCTGGAATGCGAAGTCCTTCTCAGCTGTTAATACCATTACCGATATTGCTCCATTAATTGTTATTGGCTATGCCGCTTATTTAGTCATTCAGGGAGAACTATCACTTGGAACAATGGTTGCGTTTTTTGCCTATATAGACAAGCTTTATAGTCCATTAAGAAGGTTAGTTAACTCTTCCACTACAATCACTCAATCATTTGCCTCAATGGATCGAGTATTTGAATTTTTAGATGAAAAATATGACATTATTGATGATCCAAATGCCCGAGAATGCAACCACGTACAAGGGGATATTTCATTTGAACATGTTTACTTCTCTTATGACCAAACGGATGAAATGGTATTAAAAGATATAACCTTACATGTCAAAAAGGGTGAAACAATTGCGTTTGTGGGAATGAGCGGCGGTGGTAAATCAACACTAGTTAGTTTATTTCCACGATTTTACGACGTCACTAAAGGGCGGATTACGCTAGATGGAATAGATATCCGTGATTTTAAAGTGCAAACATTACGGGACAAGATTGGTGTTGTGTTTCAGGATAATATTCTATTCAGTGAATCTGTGAGAGACAATATCCTGTTAGGAAAGCCTGGTGCCTCAGATGAAGAAGTATATCGGGCAGCAAAGGCGGCCAATGCCCATGAGTTTATCTTAAACCTTTCTGATGGCTATAACACAAAGGTGGGGGAACGAGGGGTCAAATTATCTGGGGGTCAAAAACAACGGGTAGCCATTGCTCGGGTATTTCTAAAAAACCCTCCAATATTAATTTTAGATGAGGCTACTTCGGCATTGGATTTAGAAAGTGAGCATTCCATTCAAGAATCATTAGAAGAATTAGCTAAGGATCGGACCACTTTTATTGTTGCTCACAGGTTATCAACCATTACACATGCTAATCGAATTGTTTTAATCGAACATGGTCAAATTGTCGAAGTAGGGACACATGAAGAATTAATGGCTAAGCAAGGCAATTATTTTAAATTATTTCAGGTCCAACAACTTGAACATAAAGAAACCGAAGCAGAGGGCTAATCCGCTTCGGTTTTTTTTATTTAAATTATAAAAAAGTATAAAATTCGACTTCGAGAATTGTCCAGCTCCAGCGCCTAGCCAGTTTTCATCCTGAATATTCTACCATGAGTATCTTGTAACAATCATGGCTTGTTAAAGCGATGATTGTTACAGCTCGGGTCAAATAACCTTCGGCAATAAAAGTCAAAAGACCGACTTTTTTTGCCGAAGAACATTTGCCTGTCGGGGCTGACCAAGGCGCTTGCGCTTTTCTTATTTAACTTTGACTTTCTTCTTCAATGGACAATTCATTGTCATGGTAGGAATGAAAGCTAGTTATTAATGTATCAAGATGTTCAACCTGTTCACTATAATCAATAATTGAGGCAATGATTTGCATTGTATGATAAAGGTGCGAAGAGTTTGGCTCTTTGCTTTCTTGTTGATATGTTAAAAATAAATCAAATAATTCCTTTTTATCTAAACAAATACTACCTTCTGTAATGGAAGGTGGGGTAGGTATTTTGCCAATAAATCGTAGCATAAGTTGTTCATGGTGATAAATGAGACAATCTAACTGTTCCTGAATTGATTGTTGAAACTTTTCAGGGAGGTGTAAAAGTTCATTTTCAAATCTATGCAGCCGCTTCAATGTATCAAGTGATTTTTTTGCTGTTAAAATCATTTGCCGGTATATAACAAGCTTTCGAGATTTTTCTAATGTGTTCTTTTTAAAATAACTTCTTTCTTCTTTGTACATGGAATAAAATTGTCCCATTTGTATCAAGTTCTCTTTCAGTTTCTCGATATCTGTCTTAAGAAGATTATGATCGAAGTCGTGGCGGGTGCTTAAGCGGATCCACCTGATTATTTCTTCTGTCGTGGTAGTGATTTTAAAATAAAGCTTGTTTTCGTATTTTGGGGGCATAAATACAAGATTAACTATAAATGCCGAAAATACACCAATCATAATGGTGGAGAAACGAACTCCAGCAAATTGGATGAAACTTCCACTATGGGTTTCCATTATGGAAATTAACGTGACAAGTGAAAGTCCGATTGTGTTTTCAAGCCTAAGCTTGAGATTTAGAAGAATTACGATAATTGCAGCCAATCCAATAACAATGAAATGATTTCCGAGGAGAAGCACAAATATAACTGCAAGTAATGCACCAATAATATTTCCTTGAATTTGTTCAATAATGGTTAAATAAGAGCGGTAAATAGTCGGTTGAATCGCAAAAATCGCAGCAATTCCAGCAAATACTGGGGAGGGCGAATGCAGCAACTGACTTAAGTATAGGGATAGAACAATAGCAATTCCCGTTTTTAAGATGCGGGCACCTAACTTCATCTAATAAATTCCTTTCAAGAATAAGTTTTATTCTAGTCTGTTCAGACACATTTTAGTACTATACATGGATTAATGAATATAATCAAGAGATATTATATGAAAAACTTATTCAAATTGTGACGAAAAAATGTAACAAAAAAACGTCCGCTTGCTGGAGCGGACGTTTTTGTATGACCTTTGGATCATTCTGTTGATACAGATGGATCTGCTTGTTCTTTAACAGGCAGAATCTGCACAAAGTGATTTTCCGGGTCTGTTAGAAGACTGCGAAGTTGATTTGCTTCGTCTGCCTGACCATTTTGTTCAAGCAAGTCTGTATATTTACCTAAAAGCTCATTAATATCTTGTTTTCCTTTTTCATTTAAGTCAGCAACGGATACTTTTGCACCTTTAGCAATACGTCTTTTAATCGCTTCTTTCGTTAAACCTAATTCAGGTTGGTGTCGGATATAGACGACACCTCCGGTCATACCGGCACAAATCCATGGACCAGGATCACCTAAAACTAAACCACGGCCATTGGTCATGTATTCAAAGGCAAAACCTTTGATATTTGCATTTGAGCCAATATTCCCAGCTTCTTTAGCAGGAATTGGCTTCTTCACAGCACCACCGATGATTAGGTCTGCGCCAGAAAGACGAATTCCTGCACGGGCATCTGCATTACCTTGTGCGACAAGTAATCCTTTTTGAGCTCCGTATCCAAATCCTTTTCCGACAGATCCATTATAATATTGGCCATTTTTCCCTTTTGATTTAAGCACGTGTATATTACCACCAAAGGATGTTTTACCGACACCGTCTTGACCTCCGCCATTAACGGTAATTTCGATTCCTTCACTATTATAGGCACCTAAGCCATTTCCTGGAATGGAACCATTTTTATATTTCAGCTGGACTGGTGGAAGCTGCTTGTAAGAACCATCAAGTCTACCGCGAACACGGTGACAGGACACGCGGCTTCCTAGGACGCGCTGTTCAGATGTTACACTTTCAAACTCTCTTGAAGAATGTAGTTGGTCTACACTTCCATCAAGATACTCTGCACCAACCGCTACTTGCATTTGTACCTCTTCGATAGATTTTGAAGCAGCTGTTTTTGCAAATTGACTGATTTCAAGTGGCTTTAGTAAATAAGAAAGGCTAAGCTGACCTTCACCCTTTACTTGCTCTAATAATTCTGAGCGACCAACAGCATCTTGTAGATTCTTAATACCTAATGATGCGGCAAGATCTTTTAACTCTGTACCAAAGGCTGTAAAGAGATTCATAATTCCTTGAACAGCTAAGTCTAATTGTCTTGGAACGAAACGTCTTAGACCGTGTTCTTTTGCTTGTGCTTCAGACTCGATTTGAGTGGCAATTCCGACGTGACATGTATCTAAATGACAGCCACGGCAAGTCGTACAGCCAATAGAAAGCATAGCTAATGTTCCAAAGCCAACTCGGTTTGCACCAAGGAGCATGATTTTCATTACATCCATAGCACTCTTCATACCGCCATCCGCCCAAATTTCAACTTTATGACGAAGCCCACTTTCAAGCAACGCATTGTGTGCTGCTTTCACACCAATTTCTACTGGTAAGCCTACATGTTGAAGCGCATGGATTCTTGCTGCACCTGTACCGCCATCAAAGCCGCTTAGAGTGATAATATCTGCCCCTGCTTTGGCAATCCCAACAGCGATAGTGCCGATATTTGGAACAACTGGTACTTTGACAGCAATTTTTGCTTGGTCATTTGCTGTCTTTAATTCAAGAATCATTTGTGCTAAATCTTCAATGGAATAAATATCATGGTTATTTGATGGCGAAATCAAGTCTGAACCAAGTGTCGCATTACGAGCTTCTGCTACTTTTGCAGTAACCTTTGAACCAGGTAGATGCCCACCTTCTCCAGGCTTAGCTCCTTGACCAATTTTGATTTCTAAGAGATTAGAAGAGTTTAGAAGCTCTGCATTCACTCCAAATCTACCAGAAGCAACTTGCTGTCCTCTTGTTTTAGGATATTTACCAAGCATATCCTTGATTTCTCCACCCTCACCATTTAGGCTGACCATATTTAAACGGTCTGCACCTTCAGCATAGGCTCTAAATGCTGTTTCGTTCTGTGATCCAAACGACATCGAAGAAATAATAAACGGTAAATCATGGTCGCCAACACGAAGGTCGACTTCTGTTGGTGCCACTGTTTTCGCACCGCTCTTCAGCTGAACTAAATGGCGAATAGTAGTTGGATTTTGTGTTTCCTGCTCGGAAATTTTATCTCTATATACACTATAGTCACCTGTTGCTGCTACTTCCCCAATCGCTTTCCAAATACGAGGGAATAGGTGGAATGTCTTTCCGACTCTTTCTTTTTCATTTTGGTAATCTTCTGCTCTTGAAAAAGCATCTTGCTTCATTGCTTCAAAATCAGTTTCAATTTCCTTAGAGCCAAAGAAGTTGACGATATTTAATACATTGGCGATAGATTCATGTAAGCCAATGCTAGAGAACAGTCTTCCATACCCACGAAGCTCGTGAATCCCAATCGTAGAAATGACTTTTTCTAAGCCCTTTGTTAATGCACCGTAGAGGTTAACTAGTGGTTTAGTAGATTCATCAAGAATGGTTAAGAACATGTAATACGGGCTAATTAAATCTGCTCCCAAACCAAACACTGTAATAATATCATGAAGGGAGCGAATGGCTGCAGAACGAACCAATAAAGAACTATTTCTTCTTAACTCCGCCTTTACAAGCGCTTGGTCGATAGCTGAAGTCACTAAATGTGGATCAATCCAGTAATAGTCTTCTTGGTGTGCTTTTGCATCATCCAAGACAAGAAGCGTTTTTCCAGACTCAACAGCCTTAACCGCTTCATTAGCAAGTCGGATAAGTGCTTGATCAACTGTTTCTTCTTTTTTAAAGGTTGTGGAGATATAGGCAGCTAATTTTTGTTCCTGGAAGTGCTGTATCAATTGATCAAAGCTTGGCTGGCCTAAAGACTCTGCACAGGTAAATCCAGCCTTTCCTTCGACGAGAAGGGGAGTGGCTAATTCTATGACAGTCTCTGTACTTTCATGTGTAAATAAAGTCGGACGTTTTCCAATGATTACACGTGTAGAAAAATGTTCTGTTTCCCTGTCACGGTCAATCGCTGGGTTTGTTACGACTGCCACACTTTCTTTAATATAATCGGCAATATTTACTCTCTCAGGGTTAAGGGCAGCAAGTGGAGCATCATGACCTAGGGAACGAATAGGCTCTACGCCTTTTTCAGCCATTTGCTCGATCAGTTGAATATGATCACGTTCCCAACCAAAAGCCTTATATTGTCCGTTATGGATTTTGTCTGGATAACTCATTGTTACCGTTTTATTTAAAACGGGTGGCTGTAAGCGTAGTCTAGACTCTCTAAGATTTAACCGGTTTGAATAGCGGTTAAACACTTCAGTTTGGAAGCGATTCTGTTCATATACATCTAATTTGTTGCCATTCCATTTAAAACCAACTTTTTCACCCGGTGCCAAAGGCTTTGGCTCATTTACATATTCACTGGAAGGAATAATTCCAGGCTCAGAGGAGAATAGGTACGAGCTTTCTGTTTCAAGCATCCAAAGTGGGCGAAGTCCCAGGGCATCTACGCTAAACACGGCTTCATCAGCATAACGGGAAATAATACCTGCCGGGCCTTGTGCAAAGTGTCCCCATGCCTCTCTTAAATAAGTATATAAATCTTGTAGTTCATTTGAATACGCCTTTATTTCATTGATGATTGGAGGGAATAAAAGATCGATCGCTTCGAATAAGGAATAGCCCTGACGGCAAATTAATGTTTCCATTGTTCGACTTAGATCTTGTGAGTCACTTCCGTCTTTTACAAGTGGAACACCAATCATTTTTGCCTCATCACGAAGTTTAGCGATCGTGTTGATTTCTCCATTATGACCAAGCACACTAAAAGGCTGTACTCGGAAAAAGCTAGATAACGTATTAGTAGAATATCGATTATGTCCAAGAGTCATCGTTGATGCAACGAGTGGATGCGCTAAATCATGGTAGTAGCGAGGGAGGATATCTCCTGCACCCATTACTTTATAGACGACATGATTTTGACTTAAAGATGCTACATGAACTTCGTCGTTCGTTTCAAAATCAATTAGTGTTTCGAAAAGAGCTTTCGTTAATTCCTGCCCTTTTTTATTAGATACACAGGCAAACTGCCAAAACACAGGATTTTCTTGAATGGCAATAGGCCCTAGTGCAGAAGGATCTGTTACTTCATCTGACTCATAAACTAACTCAAACTCATACTTAGCAAGCTTAGCAAGTAATTCCTGTTTAGTAGATTCCCAGTTAACCTTTTGGCTGACAAAAACATGGCCAACTGCGAATTCCTCTTTCTCAACAAGCGACGGATCAAGATCTGCTTGTGATAATTTTTCTTTCCATAGATTGATAGGAATATCGGTATGGATTCCAACCCCGTCACCTTCACCGTTAATAAAGCCGGCGCGGTGATTCATCGTAACAAGGGCTTCAATACAATCGAAAATATTCTTCTTAGTTGGTTGTTTTGATTTTTCAAGACAAGCAACAATACCACAGGCATCATGTTCTTGTTTATGGAATTCTTTAAAAAGGGAAGGGCTCCATTTTTGTGTCATTTTGTAGGGCTTAGCGGGTTGCCCGCTGAAGCCTAGTCACCTCCTATGAAACTTTAAATTAGAGAATATTTTATTATTCGTAGTTTGTAATCGATTTGACACTTTAACGGGGTGTTTGGTTAAAGGATTAAAAATAATAATAATCTTATAGTATCATATGAATTTTCAGAAATCAAATAAATATACAAAACTTTGGATAGAAAAATAAAGTTAAATGGGGAATGGATAAATGAGGAATATATTAGTGTAAACGTTTTCATTTGCTTTTGAAAAATAAAAGGGAGTGATACTCACTCCCTTTTGTGCATAAAATGTGTATATTTATTCGTTGTTTAGTTGAGAAAATGCATTTCTTACTGCATGTAAAGTAGCTTCTACGTCTTCTTCTGTATGAGCGATGGTTAAGAACCATGCTTCATATTTAGATGGAGCTAAGTTAATTCCTTGATGAAGCATGAGTTTGAAAAACTTAGCGAACATTTCTCCGTCGGTGTTCTCCGCTTGTTCATAATTTACTATTGTTTCATTTGTGAAATAAACGGTAAATGCCCCTTTAAGTCTGTTAATCGTAATTTGAATATTAAACTCTTTCGCTGCTTCTAAAATTCCTTCCTCGAGCATAGCACCAAGTCGGTCCAAATATTCGTAAACCCCTTCTTGCTTTAGAACTTCTAGGCAGGCAATTCCTGAAAGAACGGATGCTGGATTACCGGCCATGGTTCCTGCTTGATAGGCTGGCCCTAGCGGAGCAACCTTTTCCATTATTTCCTGCCGTCCGCCATAGGCGCCGATTGGTAGGCCTCCACCGATAATTTTTCCAAGCGCTGTTAAATCCGGCTTAATCCCTAATAAGTCCTGGGCACCACCGTACATAAAACGGAAGGCAGTAATGACTTCATCGTAAATAACCAGTGCGCCTGCTGCATGTGTAAGATCGTTCACTTGTTGAAGGAAGCCAGGCTTTGGTTCAACAATGCCGAAATTCCCGACAATTGGTTCCACTAATACCGCTGCAATTTGATCTCCCCATTTTTGTAAAGCTTCTTTAAATGGTTCGATATCATTAAATGGTATCGTGATCACTTCTTTTGCAATGCTTTTTGGTACTCCCGCAGAATCTGGGGTGCCTAAAGTAGAAGGACCTGATCCAGCAGCAACAAGCACAAGATCGGAATGGCCGTGGTAGCAACCTGCAAACTTAATGATTTTATCTCTCCCTGTGTAAGCCCGGGCAACACGGATTGTAGTCATGACCGCTTCTGTTCCTGAGTTAACGAAACGTACCTTATCTAGAGCAGGCATCGCTTCTTTAATCATTTTGGCGAATTTTACTTCGTGTGGAGTGGGTGTTCCGTAAAGTACGCCACTTTCTGCAGCACGTGTAATGGCTTTTGTGATATGTGGATGAGCATGACCAGTAATAATTGGTCCATAAGCTGCAAGATAATCAATGTATTGATTCCCGTCAACATCCCAAAAATATGCGCCTTGTGCACGTTCCATTACTACCGGTGCACCGCCGCCAACTGCCTTGTATGAACGGGAGGGACTGTTTACACCACCAACAATGTGCTGAATCGCTTCGTTATGTATTGTTTCAGAATTTGTAAATTGCACTATTTTTCCTCCTTCAATTGTATCTACCCTATTTTATCACTTTTTTATTAGTCTATTATCTATTTCAACTTTTAGAAAATTTCGTTTGAATGCAGGTTAGTTGTTTTAACTACTTGATTTGGCTAAACTAATGTTTTAGGAATGCTATAGGAACCATGCTTTGGGAGGTACTGGATGAAGAATATTATAGAAGTACAAAACTTAAGGAAAGAATTTAAATCTTATTCAAGTAGAAGTGGTCTAAAGGGTGCGTTTAGGGATTTGTTCACTAGAAATTATAAGGTGGTTCCTGCCGTTAATGATATCAATTTTTCAGTGGCGCAAGGGGAGATGGTTGGTTACATTGGAGAAAATGGGGCGGGGAAATCTACCACCATTAAAATGCTGACTGGCATATTAACACCTACGTCTGGTGATATCATTGTCAACGGTATGAATCCTCATCGAGAAAGAGAAAAATTTGTCCAAACCATTGGGGTTGTTTTCGGACAACGATCGCAATTGTGGTGGGATATTGCCGTGCAGGAATCGTTCCGTCTTTTGAAAAAGGTATATAAAGTATCAGATGAACAATACGACGATCACATGAATCATGTTATAAAAACCTTGGACATTGAACCACTCTTAGATAAACCGGTTCGTAAATTATCCCTTGGACAACGGATGCGTTGTGAGCTTGCGGCCGCACTTATTCACAATCCTCCTTTATTATTTTTGGATGAACCGACCATTGGTTTAGATGTGCTAGTTAAATTAAGAATCCGTGAATTTTTAAAAGAAATAAATGAGAAATATAATACAACGATTCTGTTAACAACACATGATTTATCAGATATCGAGGCATTATGTGAGCGCGTCATTATGCTTGATGAAGGAAAAGTGATTTATGATGGTGCCCTTAAGAATCTTCAGGAAAAATGGGGCGAGGGGAAGGAACTGCGTTTTCAATTTCTTGAAAAAGTAGACTTAGCTGCTGTTAGAAATCTGACAAAGAGCATGCCTGTAAAGTGGGAATTGGATGAAAAGGACCAAGTTTTTATTGCGGTTGTAGAGGAGAACGACGAACTAATCTCTCAGGTTATTGCTATGGTGGTAGCTGGATTTAAAATAAAGGACATTAAAATTAACGAGACGTCCACAGAAGAGATTATTCGAAATATATATGAGAAGGGTGCTGTGTAAGTGGATAAGTACCTAGAAATGATCAGAATCCGCTTTTTAATGATGCTCGCTTACCGGACTAATTATTACACGGGGATTCTAATTTATAGTATCAACATTGGAGCCTATTACTTCTTATGGAATGCGATCTATGGGTCAAAAGAACAGATTGTCGGTCTTTCCGTTATTCAAATGACCACCTATGTCGCTGTTTCCTGGATGGCGCGTGCGTTTTATTTTAATAATCTGGACCGTGAAATGGCGTTAGAAATAATGGAAGGTAAAGTAGCAATCGAGTTAATCCGCCCCTACAATTATCTGACGATGAAAACAATGCAAGGACTTGGAGAAGGGATCTTTAGGTTATTTTTCTTTTCAGCACCTGGTATGATTATTGTTTATTTCATTTTCCCAATTCAATTTACTTGGGAACCTAGTGTGTGGGGATTGTTTGGTCTATCCATTTTATTAAGCTTTTTTATCAATACAGAGTTGAATTTATTAACAGGGATAACCACTTTCTTCTTATATAATAACTCTGGTCTGATCCGGGCGAAACGAGTGGTTATTGATTTGTTCTCAGGACTTCTTTTGCCCATTAGCTTCTTTCCAGGCTGGGCTCAAGATATCATGAAATTTCTTCCCTTCCAAGGGATCAGCTACTTTCCAAGTATGATTTTGACAAAAGGTTTCTCACACCAGCAAGCAATCGATGCAATTTTGCAGCAATTTGTTTGGGTTATTGTATTAATCGTGCCTATTCAAATTCTGTGGTACTTGGCGAGGAAACAGTTGATTATTCAGGGGGGATAAGGGTTGTTTTATTTATCTATGTTTTTTCAATACACATCGCAGTACATAAAAACCAGATTTCAATATCGGGCAGATTTATTTGTAGAATTCTTTTCAGATTTACTGTCCCAGGCGATTAATCTTGTTTTTATATTAGTAGTTTTTGGTCATACGAGTTTACTTAATGGCTGGAGCAGAGATGAAATTATCTTTATTTATGGTTTTTTTCTAGTACCTTCTGCCGTGTTCTCTGCCTTTTTTAATATATGGGATTTTAACGAACGATATATTGTAAAGGGGGAGCTTGACCGAATACTCACAAGACCCATTCATAGTCTCTTTCAGATTATTCTTGAGCGAATTGAACTGGAGTCCTTGTTAGGAGCCGTAACGGGACTTGCTGTCATGTTCTACGCCGGAAGTCGATTAGGCCTTGAATTGCATTGGTATGACCCGTTTTTATTTGTCATTTTTGTTATTGGCGGTGCACTCGTCTATGGCGGGGTTTTCATCATGATTGCTTGCATTAGTTTTTGGGCGGATGCAAGAACCTCCCTTATGCCGATGATGTACAATATTAGCAGTTATGGAAGATATCCAGTTAACATCTATAATAAGTTAATTCGCTTTGTATTAACCTGGGTCATCCCGTTTGCTTTTGTTGGTGTGTATCCTGCTGCCTTTTTTCTTGGGAAAAAGGAATGGCTTTGGTACTCCTTTTTAACGCCAGTCATTGGTGTTGTCTTTTTTATACTTTCTATCCTTCTTTGGAATCAGGGGGTAAAGAAGTATAGGGGAGCAGGGAATTAAGGAATTTATGCAAAATCAGGCTTTTGCCTGGTTTTTTGCTATTTTATTGACCAAGCCCGCATAGGAATAGAATAACTCTCATGGATTGTAGGGGTGGTCAAACATGTTTTATTTCTTACTTCCGATTGTCATCTTTTGTATCTTTATGAGTTTGCGAACATTATTTATTCCTAATACTCTAAGTGGGAAGTTTGCATCTGTTCAAAACTTCCTTTATCTAGGCTCGGTCTACTTAACCGTTATTATTGGATTTGGATTGATTTATCTTTTGTTTTACTTAATTGGTTTGCCGCTACTGAAGGAAGTAAATCAAGATTCTCAAAATAATATCTTTGAGACCAGTTTTTATTTTAGCGCAATGACTCTTTTTTCTGTTGGAAATGGGGATGTCCTCCCTAATGGAGTAGGGAGAATTATTGCTGTAATCGAAGCATTAATTGGATATACGCTTCCAGCTGCATTTGTCGCAAAAGTGATGTTAGATAGGGAAAAGTAGATCGCATCGGTGAATTATTTGTATTATCAGGAAAGATTCGTTACGCTATAGATAAGGAATATTTTACAATTGGAGTGATTAGAATGACAGTTGAAACGGGGAAACAAGCCCCTGAATTTGAGCTTGAAGCCAGCAATGGTGAGGTAGTTAAGCTTTCGGATTTTCTCGGAAAAAATGTTGTCCTTTATTTTTACCCTAAAGATATGACCCCTGGGTGTACAACAGAAGCATGTGATTTTAGAGATCAGATTGAAAAGTTTAATGACTTGAATGCTGTAATCTTAGGTGTGAGTCCAGATCCAACTTCTCGTCATCAAAAGTTTATTGAAAAATACGGATTGCCATTTCTACTTTTAGCTGATATCGATCATCAAGTTGCTGAAGCGTACGATGTATGGAAATTAAAGAAAAATTTCGGCAAGGAGTATATGGGGATTGAAAGATCTACCTTTATAATCAATAAGGATGGTCAACTCGTTAAAGAATGGCGAAAGGTTCAAGTAAAAGGTCATGTAGAAGAAGCGTTAACATACATACGTGAACACCTTAGCTAATGAAAGTTTTCTAGCCTATTTTCTTTAGAAGAGGCTTTTGTCCAATGCAAGAAGGGTGATTTTGAATATCATTTTATTAGGGCATACCTCCTCAGATAAATTTTGGGTCCATAGTGACCCTTTTTTTTATGTCTAAAAAACGATACTATCATAATGTCTGATATCATGGGAATATATGTGTATAAAACTGAAGCTAACATTATCAATACATAGGGGAGGAAAAGAGTATGAAGATCTATACAAAAACAGGTGATAAAGGGACAACATCTCTTATTTATGGTCAACGGGTATCGAAGAATGATGCGAGGGTTGAAGCGTACGGAACATGTGATGAAACAAATTCAATGATTGGTCTGGCCCTTAGTCATTTAAACAATGAAAATTTTCAAGAGAAAGAAATAATAGAAAATGTATATCATAAAATACAAACAAATCTTTTTCATGTGGGGGCTGAGCTGGCAACTCCGAAAGGTAAAGAAGTTAAATGGTCACTCACTTCTCTTGATGTGGAGGAAATGGAAAAGCAGATTGATGAATGGAATAGCTCGTTATCCGAATTAACCAATTTTATCCTGCCGGGAGGCCATCCTGCAGCAGCGGCTTTTCATGTAGCCCGGACAATGGCAAGAAGGGCTGAAAGGTGTGCGGTTTCGTTAGGTGAGGAAGTAAATCCGCTTGTATTAGCCTATTTAAACCGACTTTCAGACTTATTATTTATTACCGCTCGCTATGTAAATAACCGGTTAGGGGCAGCGGAACAAACCTTGCATGAAAAAAGTAAATAATCATTGGGGTTTGTGAGGTTGCAATATTGACAAAAGTATAAATATGTTAGTAAAATTAATTATAACAATTATAATCTAAGAATATTTTTGGAAAAGAGGTGCATGGCGATGAATCAGTTAAAAGAAGCGTTGGATACCTTAAAGGAAACTGGGGTGCGGATTACTCCACAACGTCATGCGATACTTGAATATTTAATAAGCTCGATGTCACATCCTACTGCTGATGATATTTATAAAGCATTAGAAGGAAAATTCCCTAACATGAGTGTGGCAACAGTTTACAATAATTTACGAGTATTTCGTGAAGTCGGTCTTGTTAAGGAATTAACCTATGGTGATGCATCAAGTCGTTTTGACTTTGTTACGTCACATCACTATCATGTAATTTGTGAGCAATGCGGAAAAATAGTTGATTTCCATTACCCGGGACTTGATGAAGTAGAGCATCTTGCCTCACATGTAACAGGATTTAAAGTGGAGAACCACCGAATGGAGATTTACGGCTCTTGTCCTGAATGCGCAAGTAAAGAAGTCCATTAACTTTAGAATACGGGCTCTTTTTTACAATAAAAAAGAGGATGCCTGAACCTTTACGGCTTGTAAGCTGTTAGGTCTCAGTCATCCTCTATTTATTTTTATTGCTTTTTATTATAGTTCTCATCGAACTCTTCGCCTTCAAGTTTAGAATCGAGGGTTAAAGGTTCCCGACAATACATACACATATCCACTCTGCCTAGCATTTTCGTATGTTTCCCGCAGCTAGGGCATTTGACCTGGATGGATTTTGTTGATAACATCCCAATCCAAAAATAAACGACAGTGCTTGCGATAATAAAAATTAGACCTAAAAGCATAAAGATGGTCATAATAACTGGTGAGGTACGAAAATAAATACCTCCATACATAACAATAAAGCCAATAAAAATTAATGATAGTGCAAAGCTGCGAATTTTATTTATTTTACTCGAGTATTTAGCCATGTTACTCCCTCCTAGAGAAACTATATCATATTTGTCTATGGAGAAAAAAGGTTACGCAGAAGAATGTCGAAATTTGTCTTTGAAGAAAGAAGGAAATCTGTTTTCACTGTCGAAGCTATATATACCCGAAAAAATTGGAGGAATGATGAATGGAAGACATCCTTCGGCCTATTTACCAAGAAAGGGCGAGCCAATCAAATACCCTTGGAGTTTTGTTGATTGAAAAAAAACAAAAATTAAGTCATATTACTGATTCCTTTGATGTCATATTACTAGTGGTTGTTAAAGAGGCAGAACGGCCTGTCTTTATAAAGCATTATACGTATGACAATAAAAAGGCAGCGATGCACATCATTACAGAAGAGCAACTGCAGGAATGGCTCTTACTTGGTACTAATCGAAAAATTTTTGAATGGCTCCATGATGCGAAAATTCTCTTTGATCGTAATGAATATGTAGCCAATCTAAAGACAGAACTACGAGAGTTCCCTTTTAATGGACGGAAAATTAAGATGGGATTAGAGTTTGCCAAGTTGATTCGTCGCTACGTTGATGGAAAAGCGTTATTTGAAAGTAAACAATTTTTGGATGCGTATAATCATGTGGTTCACTCCTTGCATCATCTAGCGAGGTTAGCGGTAATAGAAAATGGTCTACATCCAGAATTGACTGTGTGGCACCAAGTGAAACAAATTGATCCTGAAATATATAAATTATATGAAGAACTGGTTAACAGTGAAGAAACACTAGAGAAACGATTAGAGCTTTTATTCTTGGCAAGTGAATTTATGATTCATTCAAGAACCTCGATTTGTAGTGTTCATTTATTAGAGGTACTTAGCAGTAAGGAACATTGGTTATTTAATGAGATCATGAACGAAAAAGAATTAATACCTTATTCTGTGGATTTAGTGGTCATGCTTGAGTATTTAATTGAGAAACATTTAATAGATATCGTGAATATTGAAACCAAGGGTCATGGGGTTTATCACCGTTGTTATCAGGTGGCAAAAAAATTATCGTGAAAAAACATTAATTCCTATTGACCTTTTGTTTATTACTTGGTATATTAATAACCGTCGCTGCGAAACGATTAATTAAAGCTTTCGCCGGTGACGGTTTTTCTTTTAAAAAGATGTTGACATCGTAAATAACTTTATGTTATATTAATAAAGTCGCTTACGAGCGATATCGAAGATTGTTCTTTGAAAACTAAACAAACAAAAACGTCAACAAACAAAAATATTTCGTTTCTTTATTGAAACGAAGCCAACGTAACAAAATGAGCTAATCAACTTTCTTGGAGAGTTTGATCCTGGCTCAGGACGAACGCTGGCGGCGTG
>NZ_JBDGJV010000010.1:178904-180577 GCF_057656715.1 Neobacillus sp. Soil_C_43 | reverse complement strand
TCTTTTCGAATGTAAATTTGGTCATAAAAACACCCCGTAAATATTAGTTTGGTGTCTAACATTTACGGGGCAGATCATTTTAGGGTGCTTTTTCTGTTAATAATATAGGGCTTTCTCTTTTTTATAATAATTTCCACGATTTCTTCTACTAAAGTGGGGAAACTAAACGTAAATATATTAAAGAGGGTGGACATATGTCATTGAAACAACAAAAGGTAGATGTTACCGATCGGGTAGTAGGGAAAATTAAAAATGGTGAGATTGAACTGTTTTTAGAATCATCCTCTATCGGAAAAATTAAACTACCTGAAAATATGCAGTATGACCTAGAGCATCACTTTGAGGCTGACCAACAAAAGATATATCAGCATGTTACGGTTACCGATCAACCTGATGCAAAATATACCGATTGTGATGAAGGTGGATGGTGTTAACTCCAACGTTGTAGCCGTCGTGAGTATGAGCAAATACCTATTTTTAAGATGACAATAATGATATAGTTAACATACTAAGAAGAAGACACACGTAATCAAAATTTTAGAATATGTTAACATAAACAACTTCTATTACAGGTGATGGATATGAATGATTCGTATGTTGACAAAGTTCTTATTGTCGAAGGAAAGTCAGATAAAAATAAGGTAAAAAGTATTGTAAAGGAACCGGTTGAAATCATTTGTACGAATGGAACCATCAGTGTTTCGAAGCTCGATGAATTAATCGAGTTTCTTGAGGATAAGGATGTCTATATTCTTGTTGATGCAGATAAAGCAGGTGAAAAGCTTCGTAAGCAATTTAAGCGGGAATTTCCACATGCTGAGCATATATATATTGATCGGATGTATCGCGAGGTCGCAACGGCACCAGTACAGCATTTGGCGACTGTGCTTTTAGGAGCGAACATCGATGTGCATACTGAGTTTTTAGAAATGGGATAACGAAAAATGAACGAATGGAACCAAACTGATTTTGTTGATTTTCTTGAAAAGAATTCAACAGGACTAATCTATTTTTATACACCACTTTGTGGTACGTGCCAGCTCGCTTCAAAGATGTTGCAGGTGGTCGAAGAGTTGGTAGATACGCCAATGGGAAAAATGAACTTAAATTTCTATCCACAATTGGCGAAGGATTTAGCGATTGAAAGTGTACCTTGTCTGTTAATCGTGAGAGACGGCAAGGTAGTAGAAATGCTGTATGCATTTCATTCGGTACCGTATTTGTTGGATAAGATTAAGACTTATTTTTAGTGGAGCAGATGCCTGAGGTGTCTGCTTTTTACTTTGGTTGGATTTGTGAAACATGCACAAACCCAGTAAGAGCCTTTATAACGGGCGAGCATGGGCACTATGGTAATAGTAAAATGCCTGTAGCATTAGAAAAAGAGTGAGTAAGGGAATTGTGAAGAACTCACAAGTCTCGTGGCGCTTGAAAAAGAGCGAACATGGGAACAGTGGTAAGCGAAGAGTGCCTATAGCACATGAAAAAGAGCAGAATGGGAACTGTGGTAGGCCCACAGTGCCCGTAGCACCAGAAGAAGAGTGAGAATGGGAACTGTGGTAGGCGAAGAGTGCCTATAGCACATGAAAAAGAGCAGAATGGGAACTGTGGTAGGCCCACAGTGCCCGTAGCACTAGAAGAAGAGTGAGAATGGGAACTGTGGTAGGCCCACA